>NZ_JBFULB010000044.1:0-18457 GCF_056400545.1 Stenotrophomonas sp. P5_A8
GGGTCAGCCCACCCTCCACTGCGATGATGTCGCCCACGTCCCAGCCCTTGAAGGCGGTGTAGGCATCGCCCAGGGTGCTGCCCTGCAGGAACAGCTGGATGCGACCGGATTCGTCCTGGATCTGGGCGAAGCTGGCCTTGCCCATGACCCGCTTGGCCATCAGCCGGCCGGCCATCCTGACCTGGCGGTCGGCAGCGTCCAGGGCCTCGGCGGTCCACTGTTCGGCGTCGGCGAACTCGGCCTGCAGGGCGCCGGCGAAGTGCTCGCGACGGAAGTCGTTCGGGTAGGCGATGCCCTGCCCGCGCAGCGCCGTCAGTTTCGCGCGGCGCTCGGCGATGAGGCTGTTCTCGTCGACGGGGGGCTGCGGCGCGTGGGTCTGATCGTTCATGGCGTGGGTCTATGTCTGGGGGAGGTACGAACCCCGCCATCATGCCGATGGACGGGGCAGAGTGCGAAATCCCCGGGCGGGCCCGGGGCGGGCGCATCGGGCCGCGTGGGGCGACCCGACGGTCAGGCGTCGATGCGTTTGGAGCCCACGGCCAGGCCGGACTTCAGGCTGGCCTCGACGAACTCGTCGAGGTCGCCGTCCAGCACTTTCTGGGTGTCCGAGCGCTCGATGCCGGTGCGCAGGTCCTTGATGCGGCTCTGGTCGAGCACGTAATTGCGGATCTGGCTGCCCCAGCCGATGTCGGATTTGGTTGCTTCCACCGCATCGCGCTCGGCGTTGCGCTTCTGGACTTCCAGCTCGTACAGCTTGGCGGCCAGCATCTTCATCGCGTTGTCGCGGTTCTGGTGCTGGCTGCGGCCGGTCTGGCAGGCCACGACCGTGTTGGTCGGAATATGCGTGATACGCACCGCCGACTCGGTCTTGTTGACGTGCTGGCCACCGGCACCGGAGGAGCGGTACACGTCGGTGCGCAGGTCGGCCGGGTTGATGTCGATTTCGATGTTGTTGTCCACTTCCGGGGACACGAACACCGAGGTGAAGCTGGTATGGCGGCGGTTGTCCGAATCGAACGGCGACTTGCGCACCAGGCGGTGCACGCCGGTTTCGGTCTTCAGCCAACCATAGGCGTAATCGCCTTCAACGCGCAGCGTGGCGGACTTGATGCCGGCGACGTCGCCACCGGACACTTCCATCAACTCGGTCTTCCAGCCGCGCGATTCGCACCAGCGCAGGTACATGCGCAGCAGGATTTCGGCCCAGTCCTGGGCTTCGGTGCCACCGGCACCGGCCTGGATGTCCACGAAGGCCGGGGCGGTGTCCATCTGGCCGGAGAACATGCGCTGGAATTCCAGCTGTTCCACGTGCTTCTGGTACTTGTCCAGGTCGGCGACCACGGCCAGGGCGGTATCTTCGTCCTGCTCGCTTTCAGCCAGTTCGAGCAGTTCGCCGGACTCGGACAGGCCGTCCAGGATCGTGGCGATGCCGCCGACGGTCTTTTCCAGGTTGGCGCGTTCACGGCCCAGGTTCTGGGCGTACTCGGCGTTGTTCCAGATGTCTGGGTTTTCCAGTTCCCGGGTTACTTCTTCCAGACGCTCTTTCTTGGCGTCGTAGTCAAAGATACCCCCTGAGCGAGAGCACGCGATCGGTCAGATCGGTGATTCGCTGGCGCACGGGATTGAGCTCGATCATATCGGCGGTGTTGAAGGCTTGGGACAAGGCCTGAATTGTAGCTTGGAACGCCCGTTCATGTAGATGCGCGGGTGGTGCCGCCCGGCATTGCCGCATCCGTTGAGCCCGCCGCCGCCCCCTGCCCCAGCGCCGCGCGCAGGCCCGGCAGCTGGCGGCGGCTGCAGGGCAGCGCGCTGCCGTCGGCCAGGTGGGCGCGTGCTTCGCCGCTGTCCAACGGCTCGATGGACACCAGGAAGCCCAGGTTGAGCACGTAGCTGCGGTGGATGCGCACGAACCGCGCCGGGTCCAGCCGCGCCTCCAGCGCGGCCATGGTGCTGCGCAACGGGTAGTCGTGGCCGCGCACGTGCAGGTTCATGTAATTGCCGGCGGCCTGGGCGTATTCGATGTCGCCGGTAGCCACCAGGAAATCACGGCCGAGCTTGCGCACCAGGAAACGCTCGGGCCGGTCCACCGGTTCTTCGGGCGGTGCATCCTCCGGCGCGGCCAGCAGGTGCGCCTCGCCTTGCCGCCGGCGGCCGAACCAGCTGAAGAAGTGCTCGATCGCCACGAAGGTGAAGAACGCGCGGACGTCCTTGAGGTACTCGTACAGCAGCCGAGAAACCCAGCCGGAGCCATCGACGTAATGCTCGCCCAGGCTCGCGTAGGCCAGGTGACGCAGCGCCATCATCCCGACCACGTGCAGCAGCGACCACGCCACGCTGGCCAGCAGGTAGAGCGGCAGCCGGCGCGTCCAGGTGTCGGCATGCAACGGCCAGCGTTGGCAACCCCACCACAGCAGCGGCAGGGTGAGCAGGATCATGCCGGCGCTGCTCAGCTCCCAGGTCATCGGCTGCCACAACGCGAGCGCCTCGCCACGGCGGCTGGCGTCCATGACCTCGACGAAGGCGTTGGCCACCGCGCTGGCAAGCAGGATGGCGGCCCAGACCAGCCAACGGGTGGTGGGGCGCCAGCGGGAGGAAGGGCGGGAAGTCATCGGGTCGTCCATGCGGCGGGGCGGAATCATGCAGCAATCGGGCATGGTAGCTGCTGGTGCGGCGCATCGGCTGCCCGCAGCGCGCATCCGACACACGGCACGGGCGTCCCGGCCGTGTGTCCCCTGCAGACTAACGCGGGTGCTAGCGCACCTCGAATTCCCCCACCAGCACCGTCTCCGCGCGTTCCTTCAGCCGCATCGTGACCTGCTGGTCGCGCTGCCTGCGTGTCCCCCAATGCGTACTCAGGCGCAGGCTCAGCGTGGTGGCGCCGGTGACCAGCTGCTCACGGCTGCCGAAGAAATTGGCCTCCACCTTGTACGTGCCCGGCTTGGCCTCGCGCAGCGAGAACTGCTCGGGCCCGTAGCCGCCAGTGAAGTCCTGCGACATCTGCCCGCCCTGGTAGGTGAGGCGGTTGCCGTAATACGCGCGCTCGCCGTTGGGGTCGGTGACCCACAGGTCCATGTCGCTGTTGTCGCTGTCCCAGCTGAGCACCACGCGCAGGTCCAGCGGCATCGCACGACGCAGACGCGGATCGACCGCGCTCAGGTCCACCCGCTCGCGCGCGGCGAGGGTGTTGAGTTCGTCCAGCGCGATCAGCGAGATCCCATCGAAGCGACCGTCCCAAGGCCGCTCCACCACCTCATTGAACATCGCCACGGCCTGCGGGTACTGCCCGCTGGCCTCCAGCGCCAGGCCCAGGTCACGGAAGCTCTGCGGCTCCTCCTCGCCCAGCCGCAGCACCTGCTGGAACACCGGCACCGCCAGCTCGGGCGCCCTGGCCTGCATCAGCCGGTAGCCGAGCACGCGCAGCACATGGCGGTTCTCCAGCTGCATCTCGGCCAGGTTGGACAGCACCCGCAGGGCCAGGTCGCGCTGGCCCTTGGCCAGCAGCAGATCGGCCACGTCCAGGTAGAAGGCGCTGCTGTCGGCGTGCTGGTCGCGCTCGGCCAGGTACGTGGCGTACAGCTGTGCCGGCGGGGCATCGCGCAGGCGGCGCGCGTAGTCCGAATCGGGCTCCCACGGGGCCAGGGCGATCGCGATGGCGCCGCTGTTGGCCCTGCCGCCTGCGACCTTGCTGGCGGTCARTTCGACGCTCTGCAGCTGGCCGCTCGCGCGACTGGGTGCCGCCATCGGCGCCATCGGCATCGGCGGTGCGGGCGCGCTGACCACGTCGTTGGCACGGGTCTCCATGTAAGGCTGCGCCTCGGCCGGTGCGGCCGCGGCGACCGGCATCGGCGCGGACTTCTCCAGCCCGGCCTTGGCTACCGGTGCGTCCTTGGGCCAGCGCGTGTTCCACCAGCGTTCGCGGTCGGCGAACTGCCGCGCGATCTGGTCCAGACGCTGGCGACGGGCCTGCTTTTCATCATCAATGCGCACCGCATGCAGACGGTCGTATGCCTCCCGCAGCGGTGCCGGTGCGCGGATGCCATAACGCAGGTAGTCGTCCAGGGTTTCCAGCACCAGCAGCGAGGTATCGGGCCCGACCAGGCGGAACTGCCGGAACAACGTGCGCATGGCGTCCTCGTGCGCGACCGGGTCTGCCGCGTACGCGGCCATCTGCGCATCGGCCCACGCGTGCGCCACCAGTCCACCGTCCAGCGCACGGGCGCCGGACACGGCAATGCGTTGTTGATGGACCCGGCCATCGGCCAGGCGCACCCCAACATCCACCGCGCCGTCAGTGCGCTGAACGCGCCCGGTGACGCGCAACCAGCCCTGACTGGCATGGCTGGCGTCGGCCACCAGTTGGTCCACGCCATCGCCGCGCAGTTCGACCACGTCAGCCGGCTGCTGCATCAACAACGGCATCGCGGCGTCGACCTCGGCGGCACTGGACAGCACCAGCGCCTGGCCGTGATGGGCCTGGGTCCAGGCGCGCAGCCGCGCACCATCGGTGCGTGCACCGGCGCTGCTCAATGCGTACAGGCGCTGGCCAGCCGCCAACGGCGGCAGCGCCTGTCGGCCATAGTTGGACAGCCCGTCGCTGACCAGCAGGTACTCGCCGATATCGGCGCGCGACGTCCATGCACCCAATGCACTGGCGCCGTCCAACGGCAGCGAGGTCAAGTGCGCGCGCAGCCCGCTCCAGTCACCGCCGCGGATGCGGAAGCTGCGCGGCGCTTCGGCATGGTCACGCAGTACGGTGAGCTCCACCTCACCGTCGCCGATGGCGCGGAAATAGCGGTCCAGCACCGCCGTTTCGGTGGCGCGGTCGCGTTGTCGGGCCGATCCGGAGGCATCCCACAGCAGCCCTACCCGCTTGGGCAACGCGCGCGGGGCGGCCTGGGCCGGTACCGGTATCTGCGCCAACAGATAGCGCTCGCCCTCGCGCAGGCCGGTGACCGCATCCAACTGGCGTACCTGCGGCAAGCGGATCTGCGCCTGCGCCGGCAGGGCCCTCCCGGCACCCTGCCATTGCGCCACGTGGGCGCCATCGCGGGCCTGGAACGTCCAGGGAAGTGCTGCGCCCACCACCGGCTTGCCGGTGCCACGCGCGTCCAGCCGTAGCGTCACCTGCCTGGCGTCGCGGGCGAACTGCAACGGCAGGTTCCAGCGCAGGCCCTGTGCATCCACCGGCAAGGTCTCGCGGAAGGTCAGCGCCACGCGGCGGCTGCCACGGGCGGGAATCGGGTAGATGCGAAGGCGGAACTGGTTGCCGGCGGTCTGTTCCAGCAGGCCAGGGTCGACCCGGCGCCGTTCGATCGCCTCGAACACCTGGCGTCCCTGCGCCTTGGGCACCGGCACCGCATCGCGTAGCACCCCGTCGATGTCCAAGGCGAACCCGGCGATCTGCTGGCCATCGGCGAGCGGAAACTCGAGTTGCCCTTCCAGCACCCGCGCATTGGGGTTGAAGAACTCCATCTCGATGCGGGTCTCGCCGAGCCCGGCCACGACCCGGCTGTCCAGGCTGACCTGGCGCAACTGCACTGGCACCTCGGCGCCGGCCACCTGTAGCAGCGGCGCTACCGCTGGCGGCTGCGGCGTGGCTGCCGGGCGCGTCTGCGCCATGCCGGCCTGCGTTCCCAGCCACAGCATGCCCAGCATGCCGATCCCACGAAGTGCGCGTTCCATGTGACGCTCCCGATCCGATGACAGCAGGTTGAACGGATCATGCCGGTAAACGGGGTCGACGCGATGCAAGGCTTGGCGTGTCCACCGTCCTGGGCCAAGATGCCGCTCCCCTGATGTACCACCACAAGGACGTCCACGTGCGCCTGCCCGCCCTGCTTCCCCTGTTGCTGTTGACCCCGATCCTGCCGGCCCAGGCCGCGCCCGACGCCAGCAGCGGACTGAGCTTCACCCACAACGACTGGACCTTGGCCTGCGACAACACCCGCACCTGCCGCGCTGCTGGCTACCAGAACGACGAAGACGGCGGTAACGAACCGGTCTCGATCCTGTTGACCCGCCTGGCCGGTCCCGGCCAGCCGGTGAAGGCCGAGCTGATGCTGGGCCAGTACGACGAGACCACCCTGCCGAAACAACTGTCGCTGCAGAKCAACGACGCCAAGCTGGGCGCACTGAAGTACACCCCCGCCGACGGCACCGCCGACCTCTCGCCGGCACAGGTGGCCGCGCTGCTCAAGTCGTTGACCCGTGACAGCCGCATCGTGCTGGTCGGCAATAACGGCAAGCGCYGGACCGTGTCCGACCGCGGTGCATCGGCGGTGCTGTTGAAAATGGACGAATTCCAGGGCCGGCTGGGCACGCCCGGCGCGCTGATGCGCAAGGGCAGCGCGGCCGAAAGCACCGTGCTGCCGGCACTGCCGGTGCCGGTAGTGAAGCTCGGCAAGATCGTCCCCACCCGTCCTGCCGACGCGGCGCTGGCCAACGCTGCCGCGCTGCGTGCGGCGCTGGTGAAGGCCACTACGGCAGACGAGTGCGAAGCGTTGCATCCCGGCAACGGCGCGATGTCCGATGAGGGCCCGCAGGAGACCAGCGTGCACCGGCTGAGCGCGGACAAACTGCTGGTGTCGCAGGGCTGTTGGCGTGCCGCCTACAACACCGGTGACGGCTACTGGGTGGTCAACGACCACGCGCCCTACCAGCCCAGGCTGGTGACCGCCTCGGGGATGGATGATGACGTGCGCACCATCCAGCAGGCCAGCAAGGGCCGCGGCCTCGGCGACTGCTTCTACTCCACGAGCTGGGGCTGGACCGGCACGCAGTTCGTCAAGACCGCTGTGTCCAGCACCGGACTGTGCCGGCTGGTGTCGGCCGGTGGCGCGTGGGAGATGGCGACGCTGGTGACCAAGGTAGTGGAGTAAGGCGCGGCACGGACCTGGCCGCTTCAGCGCGGGGTATCCGTGGTGCCGGCGTCCACTCAGTCCTCGTCCTGGTCCCAACCATCAAAGGGAAACAGCTCCGGCAGGATCGTGTCCATCACCGCCATGCTCTGCATGACCGCGTGGTCGGCCGTCCACGGCCGCGACCACGTGGCATGGTGCCCGCGCACCGGCCGGTCCGGAGCCGAACGCAGGTGCTCCACGTAGGCCAGCAGCAAGCGGTGTGAGCGTTGCTGGCGCTCCAGCGGCGTAGCCGCTTCGCGCAGTTCGGCGTAGTGCTGGCGCAGCGGGGCAGGATCGGGCAGATGGCAGGTGAAGTCGAGCGCACCGACCTGGTCGTCCGCGTTCCTGTAGTCGTCCGGATCCTCCGAAGGCTGGTAGTGGTCGGCCACGCAACGGGTACGGCCCAAGCGCGCMATCACTGCGGCAACGGCCTGTTCGACGCCGACGCCCTCGGTGCCGGACTCGGCGCCCTCCACCGCTACCCGGACGGACAACTCGTTCTGCAGCAGCCACGCGATGCTCTGGCGCGAGCCCGCCAGATCCGGGAACTCGAATCCTTCCCGCGCCGAGAGCGTGGCGCGGGCTGCAGGGTCACCCTGCAGGACGATCTGGCTCTGCAGGTCGAAGCGTTCGATGGGCGATGGAAGCACGAGGGCGTGGGCAGTCATGGTCAGGAACACAAACGGGATGTAGAGGGCGCAGCAGGCGCGACGGCGGACATCAGGCGTCGGCGCAATGCTCGATGATCAGCTGGATCGCACCGCCGCCACGGTAATCGTCGCTGACCAGCCGGTAGGCGATGTGCACGTGGTTGGCGGGCGCGTTGCCCTTCCAGCCACTGAAGTGGATCGCGTTGAGCGGCTCGGCGCGCCCGGGCACGCGCAGGCTGAGTTTCAGGTGCTTTTCCTTCAACACCTGCCAGCGTGCGACCTGGAAATGGCCGTCGAACAGCGGCTCGGGGAAGGCCTGGCCCCACGGACCGGCCAGACGCAGCGCTTCGGCGTGGCGGTAGTCCAGCTCATCGGCGGCCAGCTCGCCATCGCTCATGAGGTGCTGCTGCAACGACGCCGGGTCCATGCGGGTGCCGACCACGGCGACGAAGGCCTGCTGGAAATCCTCGAGGCGTGCATGTGGCAGGCTCAGGCCGGCGGCCATGGCGTGGCCACCGAACTTGTCGATCAGGCCCGGGTGCGCGGCATTGACCAGCGCCAATGCATCACGGATGTGGAAGCCGGGAATGGATCGGGCCGAACCGCGCAGCGAATCGCTGCCCGGTTCGGACGGGGCGAAGGCGATCACCGGGCGGTGCAGGCGGTCCTTCATCTTCGAAGCGACCAGGCCGACCACGCCGGGATGCCACTCGGCATCGAACAGGCAGGCGGCGATCGGGCGCTCGCCCTCGGCGCTGAGTACCGCGCGGGATACCGCCAGTTCCGCATCGTCGGTCATCAACTGCTGCACCGCGCGGCGCTCGGCGTTGATCTGCTCCAGGGTCTGGGCGATCTCGCGCGCCTGGCTGCGGTCTTCGGTCAGCAGCAGCTCGATGCCCAACGCCATGTCTTCCAGGCGGCCGGCGGCATTGAGCCGTGGGCCGAGCGCGAAGCCGATGTCGGTAGCGCTCAGGCGCGCCGGGTCGCGGCCGCTGGCTTCGATCAGTGCCTGCAGGCCCACGCAGCCCTGCCCGCTGCGCAACCGGCGCAGGCCGGCCGATACCAGTGCACGGTTGTTGGCATCCAGGGCAACCAGATCGGCGACGGTGCCGACTGCAACCAGGTCCAACAGGGTCAACAGGTCCGGTTCGCGGGTGGCGGCAAAGGCGCCCTGCGCGCGCAGGTGTCGGCGCAGCGCCATCAATACATAGAAGATCACCCCGACGCCGGCCAGCGCCTTGCTCGGGAAGGCATCGCCGTCGATGTTGGGGTCCACCAGCGCATCGGCGGGCGGCAGGTGTTCGCCGGGCAGATGGTGGTCGGTGACCAGCACCTTCCAGCCCAGCGCCTTGGCGGCGGTGACACCGGCATGGCAGGCGATGCCATGGTCGACGGTGACCAGCAGGCCCGGCTGCAGCGGCGCCAGGTCCGCCACCAGCGACGGCGACAGGCCATACCCATGCAGCATGCGGTTGGGCACCGCGTGCACCACGTCGCGCGCCCCAAGCATGCGCAACCCGCGCACACCCACCGCGCAGGCGGTGGYCCCATCACAGTCGAAATCACCGACCACCAGAATGCGTTCGTTGTTGGCGATGGCCTTGGCCAGCAGCTCCACCGCCGCCTGCATGCTGCCCATCAGCTCCGGTGCGTGCAGCTGGGCCAGCTTCGGCTGCGCCTGCGCGGCGTCGGTCACCCCGCGTGCGGCGTACAGGCGCTGCAGCAGCGGCAACATGTCGGCCGGCCAGTCGGCGGCAAGGGGTACACGCGGACGGCGCTGGATCTGGGGCGTATCGGAAGAAGGCAAGGCAGACTCGAATGGCGGGCGGAACGCCGAAACAGGTTTCGACGCAGCCATGATACCGGCTGCTGGCGATGACCCACGACGCACACGCCGATCCGGTAGCGCCACCCCACGGGTGGCTGCGCCTCACGCGTCGTGCAGTTGTATCGGCTTTTTCCAGAACCGCCAGCGTTGGCCCTTGTCGATTTCGAAACGTACGCCGTCCTCGAAATCCAGCACCAGCCGCCGCAGTTCACCGCGCTGCACGGCCGACAGCAACGGACGGATCGCATCATTGCCGAGCTGGTCGAGCGAGCGTAGCTGGCGCAGGTCGACCAAGGCGTCCACCTGCTGTTCGTTGTCGGCCTGCAGGCCGGCGGCCTTGGCCAGGGCCTGCAGCAGGGCCYCGCGGCTGCGGACCTGGGCGTGCGCGGTCTGCACCGACTGCGGCAACTCGCCGCCGCCCCAGAACCACAGCGAATTGATCGCCCGCTTGCCGTCGGCCACGCGCTGCTGGTTCCAGTCGTGGGTATGCAGCACCACCTGCGCTTCGGTCAGCAGGGCACGCCAACGGCGGCCCGCATCGCCTTCGGGCAGATGCGCGAACAGGTCATCGCCGAGCACATCATCGGGGCTGTGGAAGTCCGGCAGCGTGGTTCCCGGCGGCAGGCGCAGGTACCAGCGCGACGGCACCGGGGCATCCAGGGTGAAGCCGAACCCGGCAAACAGCGGCTGCAGCGCCGGCAACAACCGGGCCACATCCTCCGCATCAGGCCGCAGCGTATCGCCGTGACCCATCATCCGCGCGCCCTGCATGTCCGGCACCACGTTGGCCGGATCGGCGCGCAGCCAGACCGCCTCGCCGGCATCGCCGACGTCCAGCTGGCGGGTCAGTGCGGCCACCGGCCAGTGCGCCGGCTGCAGCTGGAAATGCCGCTGCAGCTGGGCACGCTCGCCCCCGTCGACGCTGCTGCGCTCGGCGCGCCCCAGCGCCTTCGCCACGTCGTCGGGCAAAGGCGCGGCCGGGAAGCGGCTGCGCGCCGGCAACAGCAATGTCGCCGTGGCCATGTCAGGCCAGGTACTGGACGCTGACGATTTCGTACTCGCGCTGGCCGGCCGGTGCGTCGATGGTGACCGCATCGCCTTCCAGCTTGCCGATCAGGGCGCGTGCCAGCGGCGAGGAGATCGCGATCAGGCCGAGTTTGATGTCGGCCTCCAGGTCGCCCACGATCTGGTAGCGCTTCTCTTCATCGCTCTCCACGTCGCACAACTCGACGGTGGCGCCGAACACCACCTTGCTGCCGGCATTGAGCTTGGTGATGTCGATGATCTCGGCATGCGAAAGCTCGCCTTCCAGCTGCTTGATGCGGCCTTCGATAAAGCCCTGCTCTTCGCGCGCGGCGTGGTACTCGGCGTTCTCCTTGAGATCGCCGTGCTCACGCGCTTCGGCGATCGCCGCGATGACCTTCGGGCGCTTGACCGACTTCAGGTGGTCAAGCTCTTCGCGCAGACGCTGCGCGCCCTTCAGGGTGATCGGTGCTCTCATGCGTTCAACTCCTTGTGCAGTTCCTGCAGCGACCAGACGGGGCCGGTGCCGCGGAATTCCAGTGATTGCACCAGCGCCATGGCGCCGGCGATGGTGGTCGAATAGGTGACGCGATGCTGCAGCGCTTCGCGACGGATCGAGAAGGAGTCATTGATCGCCGCGCGACCTTCGGTCGTGTTGACGATGTAGACGATCTCGCCGTTCTTGATCGAATCGACGATGTGCGGGCGGCCTTCGACCACCTTGTTGACGATTTCGCAGGCCATGCCGTGCTCCTGCAGCCACGCGCCGGTGCCACGGGTGGCCACCAGGGTGTAGCCGCGCTCGACCAGTGCCTTGGCGACCGGCAGCACGCGCTTCTTGTCCGGATCACGGACCGAGACGAACGCCTTGCCCAGCGGCGGCGCCTTGATGCCGCCGGCTTCCTGCGCACGCGCGAAGGCAGCGCTGAAGCTGCGGCCCACGCCCATCACCTCACCGGTGGAGCGCATCTCCGGCCCGAGGATCGGGTCGACGCCCTGGAACTTGGCGAACGGGAAGATCGCTTCCTTGACCGAGTAGTAGTCCGGCACGATTTCCTTGATGGCGCCCTGTTCGGCCAGGGTCTTGCCGGCCATGCAGCGCGCGGCGATCTTGGCCAGCGCCATGCCGGTGGCCTTGGACACGAACGGCACGGTGCGCGAGGCACGCGGGTTCACTTCCAGCAGGTAGACGATGTCTTCGCCGTTCTCGCCGGCCTGGATGGCGAACTGGGTGTTCATCAGCCCGACCACGTTCAGGGCCTTGGCCAGCTCGACCACCTGGCGGCGCAGCTCGGCCTGGGTTTCAGCCGACAGCGAGTACGGCGGCAGCGAGCAGGATGAATCGCCCGAATGCACGCCGGCCTCCTCGATGTGCTCCATCACGCCACCGATCAGCACGTTGCCGTCCTTGTCGGCAATGATGTCCACGTCCACTTCCACCGCGTTGTCCAGGAAGCGGTCCAGCAGCACCGGCGAATCGTTGGAGACCTTCACCGCATCACGCACGTAACGGGCCAGGTCGGATTCACCGTAGACGATCTCCATCGCACGGCCGCCCAGCACGTAGCTCGGGCGAACCACCAGCGGGTAACCGATCTCGCGGGCCAGCAGCAGGGCTTCCTGGTCGTTGCGGGCGATGCGGTTCGGCGGCTGCTTCAGGCCGAGCTTGTCGACCAGCTGCTGGAAACGCTCGCGGTCTTCGGCCAGGTCGATGGAGTCCGGCGAGGTGCCGATGACCGGCACGCCATTGGCTTCCAGCGCGCGCGCCAGCTTCAGCGGGGTCTGGCCGCCGTACTGCACGATCACGCCCTTTGGCTGTTCCAGCTCGACGATTTCCAGCACGTCTTCCAGCGTCAGCGGCTCGAAGTACAGGCGGTCGGAGGTGTCGTAATCGGTGGAGACGGTCTCCGGGTTGCAGTTGACCATGATGGTTTCATAGCCATCCTCACGCAGTGCCAGCGCCGCGTGCACGCAGCAGTAGTCGAACTCGATGCCCTGGCCGATGCGGTTCGGACCGCCGCCCAGGATCATGATCTTGTCGCGGTTGCTCGGCGCCGCTTCGCACTCGTCCTCGTAGGTCGAGTACAGGTAGGCGGTGCTGGTGGCGAACTCGGCGGCGCACGAGTCCACGCGCTTGTAGACGGGGCGCACCTTGTGGGCACGACGCAGCGCGCGCACGGCCGCTTCGTTGGTGCCGGTCAGTTCGGCCAGGCGGGCGTCGGAGAAGCCGGCGCGCTTGAGCTTGCGCAGGCGCGCCGCGTCCAGCGCGTCGATGCCGTCGGCGGCAACTTCAGCTTCGGCCTGGATGATCTCTTCGATCTGGTCCAGGAACCACGGGTCGATGTGCGACAGCGCGAACACGTCTTCCACGCTGAAACCGGCGCGGAACGCATCACCCACGAAGAACAGGCGCTCCGGGCCCGGGGCCTTGAGCTCGCGCTTGATGGTGGTGATGTCGTCTTCGTTGGACAGGTCCAGGCCGGTCGGGTCCAGGCCGATCTTGCCGGTTTCCAGGCCGCGCAGCGCCTTCTGCAGCGATTCCTGGAAGGTGCGGCCCATCGCCATCACCTCGCCCACCGACTTCATCTGGGTGGTCAGGCGCGCATCGGCCGCCGGGAACTTCTCGAAGGCAAAGCGCGGGATCTTGGTGACGACGTAATCGATCGACGGCTCGAACGAGGCCGGGGTCAGGCCGCCGGTGATTTCGTTCTTCAATTCGTCCAGGGTGTAACCCACGGCGAGCTTGGCGGCGACCTTGGCGATCGGGAAGCCGGTGGCCTTGGAGGCCAGTGCCGAGGAACGCGACACACGCGGGTTCATTTCGATCACCACCACGCGACCGGTGGTCGGACTGATGCCGAACTGCACGTTCGAGCCGCCGGTATCCACACCGATCTTGCGCAGCACGGCGATGGAGGCATCGCGCAGGCGCTGGTATTCCTTGTCGGTCAGGGTCTGCGCCGGGGCCACGGTGATCGAGTCACCGGTGTGCACGCCCATCGGGTCCAGGTTCTCGATGGAGCAGACGATGATGCAGTTGTCGGCGGTGTCGCGCACCACCTCCATCTCGAATTCCTTCCAGCCCAGCACCGATTCTTCGACCAGCACTTCGGTGGTCGGCGACAGTTCCAGGCCGCGGGTGACGATGTCGATCAGCTCTTCGCGGTTGTAGGCGATGCCGCCACCGCTGCCGCCCAGGGTGAAGCTGGGGCGGATGCTGGTCGGGTAGCCGACGCGGGTCTGGATCTCGATCGCTTCTTCCAGCGTATGCGCGACCGCAGCCGACGGGCACTCCAGGCCGATCTCGCCCATGGCCACGCGGAACAGCTCGCGGTCTTCGGCCATGCGGATCGCATCGCGCTTGGCGCCGATCAGTTCGACGTTGTACTTCTCCAGCACGCCGTTGTCGGCCAGGTCCAGCGCGCAGTTCAGCGCGGTCTGGCCACCCATGGTCGGCAGCAGGGCGTCGGGTTTTTCCTTGGCGATGATCTTCTCGACCGTCTGCCAGTTGATCGGCTCGATGTAGACCGCATCGGCCATCTCCGGGTCGGTCATGATCGTGGCCGGATTGCTGTTGACCAGCACCACGCGGTACCCCTCGTCACGCAGGGCCTTGCAGGCCTGGGCGCCGGAGTAGTCGAACTCACAGGCCTGGCCGATGACGATCGGACCAGCACCGATGATGAGGATGGTTTTAAGGTCAGTGCGCTTGGGCATTGTCTTCTCTAAGTCAGTACAGCGTGTCGGGGGTGATCGCACGCTGTCGATCAGGAAACTTCCGGGGTTCAGCGCCGCGCCTGGGGGCAGCGGCACTGCAGGGCTTGCGATCCGTCGCGATGCCGCCGGACGCGCCGGCGGCGTGGCGGATCAGGCCTTGGCCTCCGCCATCAGGGTCACGAAACGGTCGAACAACGGGCTGACATCGTGCGGGCCCGGCGATGCTTCCGGATGGCCCTGGAAGGAGAACGCCGGCACGTCGGTGCGTGCGATGCCCTGGTTGGTGCCGTCGAACAGCGAGCGGTGGGTAACCCGCAGGGTGGCTGGCAGCGAGGCTTCGTCAACCGCAAAACCGTGGTTCTGCGAGGTGATCATCACCCGGCCGGTATCCAGGTCCTGGACCGGATGGTTGGCGCCATGGTGCCCGTGGCCCATCTTCACCGTCTTCGCGCCGGAGRCCAGCGCCAGCAGCTGATGGCCCAGGCAGATGCCGAAGGTCGGCAGCTTGCGGTCCAGGAAGGTCTTGATCGCCTCGATCGCGTAGATGCACGGTTCCGGATCGCCCGGGCCGTTGGACAGGAACACGCCGTCCGGATTCATCGCCAGCACCTCGACGGCCGGGGTCTGCGCCGGCACCACGGTGATGTCGCAGCCGCGCTCGGCCAGCATGCGCAGGATGTTCAGCTTGGCGCCGAAATCGTAGGCCACCACCTTGTACTGCGGCGCGGCGCTGACGAACTCGTTGTTGTCCAGGTCCAGCTGGCCTTCGGTCCACGGGTAGGACTTGTCGGTGCTGACCACCTTGGCCAGGTCCATGCCCTTCAGGCCGGGGAACGCGCGGGCCGCTTCCAGCGCCTTCTCCACACTGATGCCGTCGCCGGCCATCAGCGCACCGTTCTGCGCGCCACGCTCGCGCAGGATGCGGGTGAGCTTGCGGGTGTCGATACCGGAAATGGCCACCACGCCACGCTGCAG
Organism: Stenotrophomonas sp. P5_A8; assembly: GCF_056400545.1. Taxonomy (NCBI): domain Bacteria; kingdom Pseudomonadati; phylum Pseudomonadota; class Gammaproteobacteria; order Lysobacterales; family Lysobacteraceae; genus Stenotrophomonas; species Stenotrophomonas sp. P5_A8. The sequence continues at coordinate 15,093 of NZ_JBFULB010000044.1, forward strand.
CAGCCAGTCCTGCAGCGACACCTGGCTGCGCCAGTTGCTGGGACGGCGCGGAACGTCGCGCACGATCAGGCCGGCCGACCACACCTTGTGGGCTTCGTCGTCCTGGTCGGTCATGCCGGTGTTGCCGATATGCGGGTAGGTCAGCGTGACCATCTGCCGGGCGTAGGAAGGATCAGTCAGCACTTCCTGGTAACCGGTCATGGCGGTGTTGAACACCACCTCACCGACGGACAGGCCGGGCGCGCCTACGGATTCGCCCTCGAATACGGTGCCGTCTTCGAGGACGAGGATTGCGGCTTGGGTCACGGAATTCTCACTTTGGCTACCGATGGGGTCACCGAAGTCACGCCGCGCGGCACACTGAAAAGCGGCTGCAAAAAAGCGCGGACTGCGGTGCGGGACCGGTCCGGCTGTCGTGATTCGGCGAGCGGGAATTGTAAAGGCAAGGGGCCTGCGACGCCAGCGTTTGCATGCATTCGCTGGCGTACGGCCGTGACGGGCCCGCCCGGGGTTCAGGCAGCGGGGCCTTGCCTCTTCAGCCGTGGCAGTGACGCCGAGCCTGCACAGGCCGCCTTGGGGGCCCGCAGATCAGCCGCCCGCGGCGGGCATGGCCCCGGCCAACAGATCGCGAACCCGGTAGCTGCCCGGCGCCCGCCCATTCAGCTGGGTGGCGGCGAACAGTGCGCCGCGCGCGAAGATGTCGCGGTTGGTGGCGCGGTGGGTCAGCTCGATGCGCTCGCCCAGCCCGGTGAACTGGACCAAGTGCTCGCCGACGATGTCGCCCGCCCGCAGGCTGGCGTAATGCGGCTGCGCCCCGCCCTTCTGCGCCGCCGCGCCCAGGGTCAGCGCGGTGCCCGACGGTGCATCCTGCTTGTGCACATGGTGGGATTCGACGATATCGCAGTCCCAGCCCGCCAGCGTGGCAGCCGCGCGCTCTACCAGCTCCTCCAGTACCGCCACGCCCAGGCTGAAGTTGGACGCCCAGACCAGTGGGATGCCGGTGGCGGCCTCGATCAGGGCCTGGCGCTGCGCCTCGCTGATGCCGGTGGTGCCCGAGACCAGCCCGGCCTTGCGCTCCACGCACAACGCCAGGACCGGGTCGAAACCCTCGGGCAGGCTGAAATCGATGGCGACATCGAACTGCGGCGCACCGGCCAGCTCGCTGCTGGCGAAATGCGGCACGCCGTCGACCACGCGCTGTGCCGGCGAACGGCGGGTCACCGCAGCGACGACCTGCAGGTCGGAATTGTCGGCGGCCAGCCGCAGCAGGGCCTGGCCCATGCGACCGGAGGCACCGTGGATGAGCAGGCGAACAGGGATAGTGGTCATGCGCGCAGGCTAGCCGGTGCTGGCAAGCGTGCACAAGGGGGACATGCGCCCGGTGCCACTACCGGCGCGCGTGCATCGAGGGCGCGGACGCTTGCTACCCTGTGCGCCCCCTTCGTCCGGTCGTGCCTCCATGCAGCTTTCGCAGCAACTCGTCCTTGTCACCGGCGGTGCCCGTGGCCTCGGCCAGCACGTGACGCGCGCGTTCGCCCGCGAGGGCGCACAGGTGGTGATCAACCACCTGCACAGCGTCGACGCCGCACAGGCACTGGCCGCCGAAGTCGGCCCGAACGCCCTGGCGGTGCGCGCCGATGTCACTGACCGCGACCAGGTCGATGCGCTGTTCGCCCGGGCCCGCGCCCACTTCGGCCGCGACATCACCAGCGTGGTCAACAATGCGCTGGCGACGTTCTCGTTCAATGGCGATGCGCGTGCGAAAGCCGATGCGATCGGCTGGCAGGCGTTCAGCGCGCAGTTCGAGGGCAGCGTGCGCGGTGCGTTGAACACAGTGCAGGCGGCCCTGCCCGGCATGCGCGCGCAGCATTTCGGTCGCGTGATCAACATCGGCACCAACCTGTTCCAGAACCCGGTGGTGCCCTACCACGACTACACCGCCGCCAAGGCCGCGTTGCTGTCGCTCACCCGCACCCTGGCCGGCGACCTCGGCCCGGACGGGATCACCGTGAACATGCTCTCTGGTGGCCTGCTGCGCAGCACCGATGCCAGCGCGGCCACGCCGGCGGCGGTGTTCGACTACATCGCCGCCAACACCCCGCTGCGCAGCGTGACCACGCCGGCCGAGTTCGCCGATGCGGTGCTGTTCTTTGCCTCGCCCTGGTCGCGCGCGGTCACCGGGCAGAACCTGGTGGTGGATGGCGGCCTGGTGCGCGACTGATGCGCATCTCCGAGGTCGCCCGACGCAGCGGTGCCAGCCAGAAGGCGATCCGCCTGTACGAAGCGCGCGGACTGCTGGCCGCCGTGCCGCGGATCAACCGCTACCGCGACTACAACGAGCAGGATCTCAACCTGGTGCTGCTGATCCGGCAGGCGCTGGCGCTGGGCTTCCGGCTTGCCGACGTGGCCGCACTGCGACGCGACGATGGCGGCATCGACTGGCTGCGGGTGCAGGCGTTGCTGGCGGACAGGCAGCAGGCCGTGCGCGCGGACATGCAGCGGCTGCAGCAGCTGGATGCGGCGCTGACCCAGCTTCGGGCCGAGGTGGTCGTGTTGATCGGTCAGGGTGACACCGGTGCTTTGGATGCGTGCATGGCCGCTGGCGACTGCCGCGCCGCTTGACTCTGCCCCATGGGGCAGACCGTAGCCTGCGCGCTCTTTCCGCGAGCGCCCCCATGTCCCGATCGATCGTCATCCTGCTTGGCCACCCCGACCGCGACAGCCTGTGCGGTGCCCTGGCCGAGCGCTACCGGCAGGCCGCCGTGGCGGCCGGCCACCGCGTGCAGCTGTTCGCGCTGGGCGAGGTCGACTTCGACCCGATCCTGCGCCACGGCTACCGCCAGATCCAGCCGCTGGAACCGGCTCTGCAGCAGATCAACGCGGCCATCGCGGACTGCCAGCACCTGGTGCTGGTGTACCCGACCTGGTGGGGTGGCATGCCGGCCCTGTTGAAGGGTTTTTTCGACCGCGCCTTCCTGCCGGGCGTGGCGTTCCGCTATCGCAAGGATTCGGTGTGGTGGGACCGGCTGCTGGCCGGGCGCAGCGCGCGCGTGCTGACCACGATGGATACCCCGCCCTGGTATTACCGCTGGGTGTACCGTATGCCGGGGCACCAGCAGGTGCGGCGGACGATCCTGGAATTCTGCGGGATCAAGCCGGTGAAGATCACCGCGTTGGGGCCGGTGCGCAGCAGTACCTCGGCGCAGCGTGATACGTGGCTGCAACAGGCCGAGCGACYGGGYCGCCAGGCCAGGTGAAATGGCCGTGGTAGAGCCACGCCATGCGTGGCTGCCCTCCGTTCAGCGTTTATGGCACCTGCCAGCCACGCATGGCGTGGCTCTACCGGCATTGGGTGCGTCGGCGCC
>NZ_JBFULB010000045.1:0-18247 GCF_056400545.1 Stenotrophomonas sp. P5_A8
CTTCTCGGCGGCGGCCTTCTTCTTGGCAACCTGCTTCTTCAGCGAGGCAGCTTCGGCCTTGGCGTTGCTCTTGGCCGCTTCCAGCTTCTTCTTGGCGCTGGCCAGGGTCTTGCCGACCGACTTGGCCGCCTTGTCAGCCTTCTTGGCGACGGTCTTCTCGGCCTTCTGCACGGCCTTCTTGACCTTGGCAACCTGGGTGGTGGCAGCCTTGCGTGCGCGCTTGACGGTCTTCTTCACCGAGGCAACCGCATCTTCAGTGGTGGTGGCGATGGTCTCGCCCACTTTGCCAGCCACTTCCTTCACTTCGTCGACGCCCTGGGTCAGGGTCGCGGTCACACCATTGCCGTTGCTCATGATTGCCTCCTATAGGGGCTGGTTAGTCAAATCGCTGGCGATGCTATACCGGCGCGGTCCATCGTGGAACGGTCTTGTCGCAGCCCATGAGCCGCATCTGTGCTTGGCGGGCCGGCGATGCGTGCGCCCGGGCAACCGGGCATCGGCAGCAAACCCCTTTAAAACAGCTTCCGTACATGAATCAGAACTTGCCGTAGTAGCCCTCCTTGAGCGCGTCGAACAGATTGGCGGCGGTGTGCAATTGACCGTCGTACTCGATCTGTTCGTTGCCCTTTACCTCCACAACTGCGCCGTCTTCGAGCTCGAAACGGTAGGTGGTGTTCTCCAGATCGGCCTCCTTGACCAGCACGCCCTGGAACGCGGCCGGGTTGAAACGGAAGGTGGTGCAGCCCTTCAATCCCTGCGCGTGGGCGTAGCGGTAGATGTCCTTGAACTGCTCGTAGGGGTAGTCGGTGGGGACGTTGGCGGTCTTGGAGATCGAGCTGTCCACCCACTTCTGCGCGGCGGCCTGGACATCGACGTGGGCCTTGGGCGAAATGTCGTCGGCAGCGATGAAGTAGGCCGGCAGCCGGGCGTCCTGCGCTTCTGCAAACGGCATCGCGCGCGGGTTGACCCGGTGGCGGTAGGCCAGCAGTTCGTAGGAGAACACGTCCACCTTCGCCTTGCTGTTGCGGCCCTCGACGATCACGTTGCGGCTGTAGTGGTGGGCAAAGGACGGCTCGATACCGTTGGAGGCGTTGTTGGCCAGCGACAGGCTGATGGTGCCGGTGGGGGCGATCGAGCTGTGGTGGGTGAAGCGCGCGCCGACCTCGGCCAGTTCCGCCACCAGCGCCGGGGCGACCTCGGCGATGCGCTGCATGTAACGGCTGTAGCGCGCGTGCAGCACCCTGCCCTCCACCTGCTGGCCAACCCGCCAGCCGTCGTCGACCATCTCCGGGCGTTGGCGCAGCATCGCCGCGGTCACCTCGACGGTCTCCTGCATGATCGGCGCCGGCCCTTTTTCGCGGGCCAGCGCCAGCCCGGTTTCCCAGCCGGCGATGGCCATCTCGCGGGCCACGTCCTCGGTGAACGCGCACGAGGCCGGGTCGCCATAGGTCATCTGCAGCATCGCCAGGGTCGAGCCGAGGCCGAGGAAGCCCATTCCGTGCCGGCGCTTGCGCAGGATCTCCTGGCGCTGCTGTTCCAGCGGCAGGCCATTGACCTCGACCACGTTGTCGAGCATGCGGGTGAACACCCGCACCACCTCCTTGTATTGGTCCCAGTCGAAGCGGGCCTGCGCGGTGAACGGGTCGCGCACGAAGCGGGTGAGGTTGACCGAGCCGAGCAGGCAGGCGCCGTAGGGCGGCAGCGGCTGCTCCCCGCACGGGTTGGTCGCGCGGATGTCTTCGCACCACCAGGCGTTGTTCATCTCGTTGACCCGGTCGATGAGGATGAAACCGGGCTCGGCATAGTCGTAGGTGGACACCATGATCATGTCCCACAGGTGCCGCGCACGCAGCTGGCCATACACCCGGCAGGCGACCAGGCCATCCTCGCGCACCACGTACCCGCGATGGGTCGGCCACGACCGCCACTGCACCTGTGCCTGGTCGGCCAGGTCCTGGTCGGCCGCTTCGGCGCGGGTCAGCGGGAACAGCAGCGGCCAGTCGGCATCGTCTTCGATGGCCTGCATGAAGCCGTCGGTGATCAGCAGCGACAGGTTGAACTGGCGCAGCCGGCCGTCTTCGCGCTTGGCGCGGATGAACTCGCGCACGTCCGGATGCGACACATCGAAGGTACCCATCTGCGCACCGCGCCGCCCCCCGGCCGAGGACACGGTGAAACACATCTTGTCGAAGATATCCATGAAGGACATCGGCCCGGAGGTGTGCGCGCCGGCCCCGGCGACGAACGCCCCGCGCGGTCGCAACGTACTGAACTCATAGCCGATGCCGCAGCCGGCCTTGAGGGTGAGCCCGGCTTCGTGGACCTTCTGCAGGATGCCGTCCATCGAGTCTTCGATGGTGCCCGAGACGGTGCAGTTGATCGTGCTGGTGGCCGGCTTGTGCGCCTGCGCGCCGGCGTTGGAGATGATCCGCCCGGCCGGGATCGCGCCACGGCGCAGTGCCCAGGTGAAGCGCTCGTTCCAGTGCTGGCGCAGTTCGGCGGTGGTTTCCGCATCGGCCAGCGCGCGGGCCACGCGCAGGTAGGTGGCGTCGATGTCCGCATCCAGCGGTTCGCCCTGCCGGGTCTTGAGGCGGTATTTGCGGTCCCAGATATCCAGCGAGGCCGGCTGCAGCGGTACGCCGTCGGCATCGGCGCCTGCGTCGCGGATCTGGTCCAGGGGCAGCGTGCTCATCGCAGGGCAGGCTCCATCAGGCACGGGCCACGGCCTGATCGTTGACGGCGTGTCGTTGCCCCGGACAGCAAACCCAACCTCTTGGGGCAATCCTGCTCGGCGACGCAACATCTTGTGGCCGATGCCTGCCCAGCTTACCCCTGCCGAAGGCGCTGTCAACGCCGACCGAGGGCCGCAGCGCCTGGGACGGCGGGCGCGAATGGAGGCCGATTTCATTCGCGGTTTAGGCGCGGGCGGACACACTCATTCAGCTTGCTTTACCGTATGCATGTCTTTACCTCTTTCGATACGGAACCGCCGGACCATGCGACCGCTCCCGACTCTGCTCACGCTGGCCTTTGCCGCCGCCTTCGGTGGCTTCACCGCCACGGCCATCAACGCGCATCTGGACAACCGTGCCGAAGCGGCACCGGTGTCGCTCACCATTCCCGCCACGGCCGCACTGCCGGCAGCGGTCGCCGGGCAGACGGTGCCGTCGCTGGCACCGATGCTGGAGCGGGTGATGCCGGCGGTGGTGAGCGTCAACACCAAGCAGGTGGTGCGCGTGCGCAACCCGTTCTTCAACGATCCGATCCTGCGCCGGCTGTTCCCCGAAGTGCCGCAGGAACGCATCAACGAATCGCTGGGCTCGGGGGTGATCATCGACGCCAGCGCGGGTCTGGTGCTGACCAACCACCACGTCATCGACAACGCCGACGACGTGCAGGTGACGCTGGCCGACGGGCGCACGGTGAAGGCCGAGTTCCTCGGTTCGGACCGCGATACCGACATCGCACTGATCCGCATCCCCGCCGACAAGCTCACCGCGCTGCCGCTGGGCAACAGCGAACAGCTGCGCGTGGGCGACTTCGTGGTGGCCATCGGCAACCCGTTCGGCTTCAGCCAGACGGTGACCTCGGGCATCGTCTCGGCGGTGGGCCGCAGCGGCATCCGCGGGCTGGGCTACCAGAACTTCATCCAGACCGATGCGTCGATCAACCCGGGCAACTCCGGTGGCGCGCTGGTCAACCTGCAGGGCCAGCTGGTGGGCATCAATACGGCCAGCTTCAATCCGCAGGGCAGCATGGCCGGCAACATCGGCCTGGGCCTGGCCATTCCGTCCAACCTTGCCCGCGACGTGGTCGACCAGTTGGTCAAGCATGGCGTGGTGGTGCGCGGCACGCTCGGCGTGGAAGCGCAGAACCTCACCCAGCAGATCGCCCAGGGGCTGGGCCTGACCGAATCGCGTGGCGCGCTGGTGACGCGCGTGCTGGCCGGGTCCGGCGCCGCCGCGGCCGGGCTGCGGCCGGGCGATGTGGTGGTGAGCGCCAACGGCCAGCGCGTGGACAGCGCGCAGGCCCTGCACAACGTGGAAGGGCTGACCCCGGTCGGCAGCACGCTGAGCCTGGACATCCGCCGCGATGGCAAGCCGCTGCAGCTCAAGGCCACGCTGAAGGAACAGGCGCGTGCGGTCAGCGGCGATACGCTGGATCCGCGCCTGGTCGGGGCCACCTTCGTGGACCTGCCCGAATCGCTGCGCCAGGCCGGTATCAGTGGTGTGCAGGTAAGCGAGGTCAAGCGCGGCAGCCGCGCGGCCACGTCGGGATTGGCCGCCGGCGATGTCATCACCGAAACCAGCGCCGGCGAATTTGCCGACCTGGCCAGCTGGCGCGCCAACTTCCAGCAACGCCCGCCGCAACTGGTGCTGCGCATCGTGCGCGGCAACACGCCTGGCGTGCTGGTGATGCGCTGAACGGCTCAGCCGGTCTTCGCGCGCAACTCACGGGGCGTAACACGCCCTACACCCGGCCGATGCTATTACCTTGCGTTCGTTATCGGGGTCCCTCCCCGGTCACCTTCCCCATCGCACATAACGGAGAGTCACGATGAGCCCCACCAATACCGAAAACCTGAAGGAACACCTGGGCGAAGCCGGTTCGCACCTGAAGTCCGCGGCCAGCGCCGCCGGCGGTGCGATCAAGGGCGCCACCGGCGCGGCCGGCGACGAACTGCGCATCGGCAAGGCCAACGTCAAGGCCGAACTGTCCGACACCGCGCTGTCGGGCCTGGCGGCCGCTGAATTTGGCGGTGCCGCTGCCAAGGAACAGGTCGATGCACTGATGGACAAGGGCAAGGACCTGGTCGACAGCGCTGCCGAGCTGATCCGCGAGCGTCCGCTGGCCTCCTTCGGCGTGGCCTTCGCCGCCGGCTGGATCATCGCCAAGCTGGCCCGCAGCGGCGGCGACAAGTAAGTCGGCGTGAGCGATCAAGCCCAGTCGACCGCTACCGGTGGCGCGGAATCCCCGCCACCGGGCAGCGGTGAAAAAGCACCGCGCCTGGACGAGAGCATCCGCCAGGTCGGTGAGGCCGGCCGTGAGACCGTCGAGTCGGCCAAGCACACCCTGCGCTCGCTGCGACGGTTGGCCTCGGCCGACTTCGCGCTGGCGCGGAGTGCGTTTGGGCGTGCGCTGGCATGGGCTGGCGTGGCGATCGTGTTCGGCGCGTCGGCCTGGCTGTTGCTGGCCGGCACGCTGATCGCCCTGATGCAGCGTTGGGGCCTGTCCTGGTTCCACTCGCTGCTGATCACCTCGGTCGTCAGCCTGCTGGTGACCGGCTATGCGATGTGGCGGGTGTCGTTCTTCTTCCGTCATACCGGCATGCATGCCACCCGCCGGCAGTTGTCTCGGCTGGGGCTGTATGACGAACCCAGCGATGAAGATCCCGATGCCGACGTCGATACGACGGGGGTGAAGCGATGAACTTCGAAGCCTTGCGCCAGCGCGTGCAGCGTGCCGAGCTGGTGGTGGCGGTGCGGGTGGAAAAAACCCGCAGCAGCTGGTTCTCCCTCAGCACCGTCTGGCGTGCCGGGTGGACGCCRATGCGGATCATAACCGTGGGTCTTGCCGGCGGCTTCCTGGCCGGCAAACTGGAACCGACCGGGCTCGGCGCCAAGGTGCAGGGTGCGCGTTGGCTGCAGATGATCGGCTCGGTCTCCAATCTGGTGGCCAGTACCCAGGCCGCGTTCGCCTCGATGCAGGCAGGCGAAGCGGCCGAGACCGCCGAGCAGGCGGCCGACAAGGTGGACGATGCCACCGATGACCTGGCCCGCCCGGCTCCCCGGGCAGCTGCACCCACGCCGCGGGCCAGCCCGCAGCCGCAGCCGCGCGTCGAACCGGCCTCGCCGCAACAGCCGCAACCGGCCGAAGCAGCCACCGATATTTCCGAACGCTGAAACCAGGCCCTGCCGTACTGCGGTGGGGCCTCGCTTTTCCTGCACGGATACAACACGCCGCCCGCACCCGGCTTGCCCAATAATGGCGCTCCCTTCCTGCCCGGCGCCCGCATGAGCGTTCCTGCCGTTACCCCCGACGACACCGTCGCCACTGCCCCACTGCCGCGCCCGCGTGCGCCCATGTCGCTGGTGGTGCTGGCCACGCTGGCGGTCTGTTTCACCCTGTGGGCGGCCCAGGAAGTGATCCTGCCGGTGCTGCTGGCGATGTTCTTCGCGCTGGTGGGCAACCCGATCCTGCGCCTGCTCGGCAAGCTGTGGATTCCGCGCTTCCTCGCGGCGGTGCTGGTGATCGGCGCGGGCCTGAGCGGCGCGGCGGCACTGGGCGTGCAGCTGGTCGGCCCGGCGATGGAATGGGCGCAGGAAGCACCGCAGCAACTGCGCAAGGTGGCGCGCCAGGTGCAGGATCTGACCAAGCCGGTGCAGCAGGCCAACCAGGCCGCGGAGAACTTCGCGCGGGTGGCCGGCGGCGAAGGCAGCCGGCGCGTGCAGATCGTGCGCACCCAGCTCGATGACCCTTACAAAGTGCTCACCCGTGCACCGCGGCTGGCCGCCTCGGTGCTGGCAGTGGTACTGCTGACGCTGTTCTTCATGATCTACGGGCAGAGCCTGCAGAAGCATGCGATCGCGCTGTTCCCCAGCCGCCAGCAACAGCGCTTCACCACCGACATCCTGCGTTCGATCGAACGCGAGGTATCGCGCTACGTGCTCACCATCACCGTGATCAACACGCTGGTGGGACTGGTGTTTTCCGGGGTGTTGCTGCTGCTGGGCATCAGCCTGCAGGAAGCGCTGCTATGGGGCACGGTGGCTGCGCTGCTCAACTTCGCCCCGTACGTGGGCCCGTTGATCGGGGTGGCGTTGATGCTGCTGATGGGCTTTGTGGAGTTCAGCGATCCGCTCAAGGCGCTGCTGCCGGCCGCCTGCTACCTGGCCCTGCACACGGTGGAAGGCCAGGTGGTCACGCCGATCGTGCTGGGCCGCCGCATGGCGATCTCGCCGCTGATCCTGATCCTGGCACTGATGGTGTTCGGCTGGCTGTGGGGCATGGTCGGGCTGCTGCTGGCGGTGCCGCTGCTGGTCTGCATCAAGCTGGTGCTGGCGCGGTTGGAGGGTACCCACGGGTGGGCGCGGCTGCTTGAATGAACCGATCCGGGCATGCCCGCCCCGGATGGCAGGCGTAGAATGGGCGGGTGAATTTCCCAGTCCAAGCCATCACCCTCGACCTCGACGACACCTTGTGGCCGTTCGCCCCCATCGGCGCGCGCATCGACCAGGTGTTGTTCGACTGGATGCGCCAGCACAGCCCCGCCACCGCCGCGATGTACCCGGTGGCGGCCATGCGCGAACTGCGCGAGCGCTCCTTCCACGCCAACCCGCACCTGCACCATGACCTCAGCGCGCTGCGCCGGTTGACGCTGAGCGAGGCGCTGGAGAAAAGCGGTGCCGACCTGGCCCTGCTCGAACCGGCCTATGAAGCGTTCTACGCCGCGCGCAACCAGGTGGAGTTCTACCCGGACGCGCTCGACGCGCTGGCGCGGATCGCCGCCAAGGTGCCTGTCGCCGCGCTCAGCAACGGCAACGCCGACCTGCAGCGGATCGGCCTGGCCCACCATTTCTCCTTCCAGCTGGGCTCGCGCGAACACGGCGCGGCCAAGCCGGCGGCCAGCATCTTCCACGCCGCCTGCGACCGCCTGGGCATTGCCCCCGCGCATGTGCTGCACGTGGGCGACCACGCCGACATGGACGTGGTTGGTGCGATGCAGGCCGGCCTTCGTGGTTGCTGGATCAACCGCGAAGACCACGCCTGGCCCCATCCTTCGCTGCAGCCCGACCTGCAGTTCGACACCCTGACCGGGCTGGCCGACTGGCTGGATGCCAACGCATCCGTCGCTCACGCCTGACCACGAACGGAGCCCTACCCCGCATGACCCAGATCAACGGTTTCACCGCCGATACCTCCAAGGCGCTGCCGCTGCACGTGATGAACCGCGAGCAGTTCGGCGCGTGGCGCGCGCAGCAAAGCGCGGCGCAGCTGGCCTGGATCGACGCACAGCACTTCAACGGCAGCGGCGGCAGCGTGGTGCTGCTGCCTGGTGAGCATGGCCTGGCCGGTGCGATCGTCGGTGTGGGCGATGCCGGTGATGCCTATGCCTACGCGCATGCGCCGTTCGCACTGCCCGAAGGCAGCGTGTGGCAGCTGGCCGATGCATTGCCGGCAGAGATCGAAACCCTGCTGCACATCGGCTGGGGCCTGGGCAGCTACCGCTTCGCGCGGTACCGCAAGCCCAATCGTGCACCGGCCCAACTGGCGGCCACGCCGTCGGCCGAAGTGCGCGATGTGGTGACTGCCAGCCTGCGCGTGCGCGACTGGGTCAACACGCCCACCGAAGACATGGGCCCGCAGCAGCTGGAAGACGCCGCGCGCGAGCTGGCCAGCGCGCATGGCGCGCAGATCGAGGTGATCACCGGCGATGCGCTGTTGGAGCAGAATTTCCCGTCCATCCACGCAGTGGGCCGCGCCTCGCATCGCGCGCCGCGCCTGATCGTGCTGCGCTGGGGCAAGGCAGGCCAGCCGCACGTGGCGCTGGTCGGCAAGGGCGTGTGCTTCGACACCGGCGGGCTGGACATCAAGCCGGGCGATGGCATGCGCAACATGAAGAAGGACATGGGCGGCGCCGCGCACGCACTCGGGCTGGCCGGGCTGATCATGGCCCAGCAGCTGCCGGTGCAGCTGACCCTGCTGATCCCGGCGGTGGAAAACGCGATCGGCCCCGATGCCTTCCGCCCCGGCGAAGTGATCGCCACCCGCAAGGGCCTGAGCATCGAGATCGACAACACCGATGCCGAAGGGCGGGTGATCCTGGCCGATGCGCTGACCTACGCCAGCGAACAGCAGCCGGAGATCGTGCTCGACTTCGCCACCCTCACCGGTGCGGCACGGATCGCGCTTGGCCCGGACCTGCCGGCGTTGTTCAGCAACGATGACACGCTGGCCCAGCAGTGGCTGCAGGCCGGTGAAGCGGTGCGCGATCCGGTCTGGCGCATGCCGCTGTGGCGCCCCTACCTGCGCTACCTGCACAGCAACATCGCCGACCTGGCCAACGCCGGCTCGCGCATGGCCGGTTCGGTCACCGCCGCGCTGTACCTGGAGCGTTTCATCGCCGAAGGCCAGCGCTGGGCGCACCTGGACGTGTACGCCTGGAACGATGGCGAGCGCCCGGGCCGCCCGGCCGGTGGCGAGGCGCTGGCGTTGCGCTCGGCATGGACCATGCTCAAGACGCGTTACGCCTGAGTCGGCCGGGCCCTGCCCGGTCCTGCCGTGACACCCACAGATCCCCGCTTCGGCGGGGATCTGCATTTGGAAGAGTTGTCGAAAATGTGAATATCGGCGTCGCCCACGTTCTGACACCATGGCCCGGTCGCCCACCCACACGCTTTGTGAAGGCAGGAATCCAGACATGTCACTCTTCGGCTCTTCCCGTGCCGGCCGCGAGCCGGGCGCACCGCGACCACCGTCGCCGCTGCTGTGGATCGCGCTGATCGCCTTGATCGCCGGCCTGCTGGTGCTGGCCTTTGCCTGGCTGGCCGGCTGGATCGGCCGCGACCGCATCACCGCGCAGACCTTCACCGACAGCATCGAGGCCACCGGCCCGCCGCAGCCGGGCTTCCGCCGCGCGCATACCAAGGGCGTGTGCGTGAGCGGCACGTTTCAGGGCACGCCGGAAGGCGTGGCGCTGAGTTCGGCGCGCGTGTTCCGGCAACTGCAGGTACCGGTGCTGGGCCGGCTCTCCATCGGCGGCGGCGACCCGCACGGTGCCGACGCCAATGCGCGCGTGCGCAGCATGGCGTTGCAGCTGGTCAGCGATGATGGCCAGGAATGGCGGACGGCGATGAACAGCTTCCCGTTCTTCGCCGTGCCCACCAGCGAGGCCTTCCTCGAACAGACCCGCGCCGGCATCCCCGATCCGGCCACCGGCAAGCCGGACCCGGCCAAGATGGCCGCCGTGCTGGCCAAGTACCCGTCCGCGCGTGCGTTCGGGCAGTGGGCCAAGACCGCGCCGTGGTCCAGCAGTTGGGCCGACACCACCTACAACGGGGTCAACGCCTTCCGCTTCACCGCCGCCGACGGCAGCCATCGCTTCGTGCGCTGGAGCATGCGGCCGCAGGCGCCCTTCGTGGAAATGACACCGGCGCAACGCGCGAAAGCCGGGCTGGATTACCTGGCCGACGAGTTCGCCCAGCGGCTGGCCCAGGGCCCGGTGCGCTGGGACATGTGGGTCAGCATCGCCGAGGCGGGCGACCCGATCGACGATCCGTCACAGGTGTGGCCGGCGCAGCGCCGCCAGGTGAAAGTGGGCACGCTCAGCCTGGTGTCGATGCAGCCCCAGGCCATCGGCGCCTGCCGCGACCTGAACTACGATCCGTTGATCCTGCCCAGCGGCATCGCCGGTTCCGACGATCCGATCCTGGCCGCGCGGTCGGCGGTGTACTCACAGTCGTTCAACCGCCGCGAGCGCGAAATCGCCAGCGGCAAGGGTGCGGCGGCCACCGGCAAGGAGAGTGCGCGATGAACCGCGATTCGGGCCATTTCAACCTTACCGCGCGCGTGCTGCACTGGCTGATGGCGGCGATGATCCTGACCATGCTGTTTGTCGGCGTGGGCATGGTGGCGGCGCTGCACTGGCGGCCGATGCTGGTCGACCTGCACCGCCCGCTCGGCATCGCGATCCTGCTGCTGGTGATCGTGCGCCTGTACAACCGCCTGCGCCATCGGCCGCCGCCGTTGCCCGCCGATCTGCCGGCCTGGCAGGCGTTCGCCGCGCATGCCTCGCACTGGGTGCTGTACGGCCTGATGCTGGCGATGCCGCTGATCGGCTGGTCGATGCTCTCCGCCGGCGGCTATCCGATCGTGATGTGGCCGGGCTTCAACCTGCCGGCGATTCTGCCGCACGACCCGTCGCTGTACGCGGCGCTGCGCAACGCGCACAGCCTGTTCGCCTACGCGCTGTTYGCCACGGTGGTGGCGCATCTGTCCGCGGCGCTGTTCCATCTGTGGGTGCGCCGCGACGGGGTGTTCCAGGCAATGGCGAAGGGCCCGGAGAAAATCCGCGACGACCGCCCCCGGTAGTACCGGCCGCTGGCCGGCTTCTCGGGATGTCGATCAGGAGGGTGCAGCGCCGGCCAACGGCCGGCATTACAGCCAGCCCTTCTGCCTGGCCAACCGATACGCCTCGATACGGTTGGCCACGCCGAGCTTGCCGATGCATTCGGACAGGTAGTTGCGCACGGTGCCATGCGACAGCCCCAGCTGGGTGGCGATCTCGCTGGCCGAGCGACCGTCGCCGGACAGGCGCAACACCTGGCGTTCACGGTCGTTGAGCGGGTCGGCCTGCGACCAGGCATCCAGCGCCAGCTGCGGATCGATCGCGCGCCCGCCGTGCTGCACCTGGCGCAGCGCATCGGCCAGGCGTTCGGCGGGTGCATCCTTGAGCAGGTAGCCGCACACCCCGGCATCCAGCGCCCGTCGCAGGAAGCCCGAGCGCGCGAAGGTGGTGACGATCACCACCTTGATGGGCAGTTGCTGGCGGGCGATGCGCTGGGCCAGTTCCAGCCCGGATAGCCCGGGCATTTCGATGTCGGTGACCAGGATGTCCGGCTGCAGCTGCTGCAGCATGCGCCACGCGGCTTCGCCGTCGGCCGCGCTGCCCAGCACCTCGATGTCCCGCTCCAACCCCAACAGCGCCGACAGCGCGCCGCGCACCATCGCCTGGTCTTCGGCCAACACGATGCGGATCATGGTGTGGCCCCACCCGCGACCGCGGCAACTACAGGCGTGGTTGCCGCCGGCAGCGTCACCCGCACCGTCACGCAGGTGCCCTCGCCCTTCGCCGACTGCATGGCCAGGGTGCCACGCAGCGCGGTAACGCGTTCGCGCATGCCGGTCAGGCCGTTGCCATCGACGTGGACCCCGCCACGCCCGTCGTCGCGTATCTGCATCAACAAGCTGCGTCCATCCTGTTCAAAGGTGATCCACGCCTGCCGCGCCTGGGCGTGGCGGGCAACATTGGTGACGGCCTCGCGCAGCACCAGCGACAGCGCCCGTTCGATAGCCACCGGCATCGGCGGCGGCGGCGCGTAGTGCAGGTGCACGTGCTGGTACTCCAGCAACAACCGCGCCGAGGCCAGCTCGGCGGCCAGATCGCTGGCACGGATGCCGGTGACTGCGCTGCGCACTTCGGCCAGCGCCTGCCGCGCGATGGTTTCGGCTTCGGCCACTTCGCGGCGCGAGCCCACCGGATCGCGGTCGGCCAGCTTGCGCGAGAGCTCCAGCTTCAGGGTGATCAAGGACAACGTATGCCCCAACAGGTCGTGCAGATCGCGGCCGATGCGCTCGCGTTCGGCGGTAGCCGCCAGGCGCCGCACTTCGTCCTGGGACAGCTGCAGCGCCGCATCCTTTTCATGGCTGGCGGTCTCGAAATTGACCACCAGGCTGATGATCACCGCCATGCTCGGGATCCAGATCAGCGCCTGCCACGGATAGTGCGCGAACCAGCCCACCACCACGAACAGCGCGTTCAACGCCAGCAGCTGCAGCAGATAGCGCCCGTAGCCACTGCGGCGCGAGACGCGCAAGGTGACGCAGCCGAAGATGAAATAGCTCACCGCCGAGGGGTACCACGCCAGCGGTACCAGCCCCAGCGCCACCATCGACAGTGCATAGCGCGGCGCGTGGCAGCGCGGTGCGAGCAACACGCCGGCATACAACGCCAGGAACACCGGGTAGGTGAGCAGGGTCAGCGCCGCCCAACGCCAGGTGTAGCCCGTGCCGAACAAGGGGGTGAGGAACACCCAGAGCGTCCACAGCAGGTGGATCGCATCGACCCACGGCGACTTGCCACGCCGCAGGTTTTCGGCCACGGCCGAGTCCGGCGCGGGGCGCAACAGGGAGGCGAGCCGACTGGATGACACGGACGATTCCAACGCAGGGCGAACAGGGGCGATCATGCCACTTCAGCCCATCCGGCGCAGGCGGCACCGTGCTGGCCCGGCGCACCGGCGGTCACCGCCGGCAGCCCCGCGATGTGCACCCGCGCACTGCCCTGCGCCGGCTGGCCCACCGCCGGTTGCAGCGCCGTAGGGGACCTCGATGTGGTGCAGGCTGGCCAGGGAGGCGACGGGGGTGGACATCGGGGCACTCCGGAGCGGGCGGGAAGGGCATAGCCTCGCGCCACGGCAGCAGCGCGGCCAGTGGCCGTCGTCAGCATAGTCAGGTGACAGCTGTCACTGCCCACGCCGCCGCTGGGCGCGCATGCTGTGCACCACCCGGCCTGGTGCCGGTTTGCCCCGCAACCGCCGTTGCGGTCACACTCGGCCCGATTCCCCGTCCAGACTCACGATGAACGCATCCGCTGAACTGCTCAAGGAACTCCGCATCGACCGCAAGGCGACCACCCCGCTGCCGTCCTCGCCCCGCCGTGGGTGGTGGATCGCGTTGGCGATCATCGTGGTGCTGCTGCTCGGCGGGATCGCCTGGTTCGTGTTTGGCCGGCAACGCGCGATCGAGGTCACCACCGCGCCGGTGGTGGCGATCCAGCAGGGCAGCGCCAGCAGCTCGGTGCTCGATGCCAGCGGCTACGTGGTCGCCCGGCGCATGGCCACGGTCTCGGCCAAGATCACCGGCAAGGTGCGCGAGGTGATGATCGAAGAAGGCATGCGCGTGGAAGAAGGCCAGGTGATGGCCACGCTCGACCCGATCGATGCCAACGCGCAGCGCAGCCTGTCGGCCTCGCAGCTGGAGGCCGCGCGCAGCCAGCTGTCCGGGCTGCAGGCGCAGGTCGCACAGGCCAACGCCGAAGCCGGCCGCCTGCAGACGCTGGTGGGCCAGCAGCTGGTCTCGCGCTCGCAGTACGACCTGGCCACGTCACAGCGTGACAGCCTGCGGGCGCAGCTGCGCACCGCCGAACGCAACATCAAGGTCGCCAACGATGCACTGGCCATCGCCGACCTGGGCGTGGACAACAACACCGTGCGTGCACCGTTCTCCGGCGTGGTTACCGCCAAGGCCGCACAGCCCGGCGAGATCGTGTCGCCGCTGTCGGCCGGTGGCGGCTTCACCCGCACCGGCATCGGCACCATCGTGGACATGGAATCGCTGGAGATCGAAGTGGACGTGGGGGAGTCCTTCATCGGCCGCGTGCAGCCGAGGATGCCGGTGGAGGCCACGCTCAATGCCTACCCGGACTGGAAGATCCCGGCCGAGGTGATCGCCATCGTGCCCACCGCCGACCGTGGCAAGGCCACCGTCAAGGTGCGCGTGGCACTGAAGGTGAAAGACCCGCGCATCGTGCCGGAGATGGGCGTGCGGGTGAGCTTCCTGGAGGCCGCGCCAGCGGCCGCGGCCGCCGCGCCCAAGGGCGTGCGCGTGCCGGCGGCGGCGATCGTCGAGCGCGAGCAGAAGACCGTCGCCTTCGTGGTCAAGGACGACCAGCGCGTGGAACTGCGTGAGGTCACCGCCGGCACCGCCCTCAACACCGACCGCCAGGTCAGCCGCGGGCTGAGCGCCGGCGAGGTGGTGGTGGTGGACCCGCCCGCGGAACTGCACGACGGCAGCAAGGTCGTGGAAAAGCAGCAGCAGTAACCGCTGCGCCCCGCCGGGCGCGGCGATGCAACGTGTGTGCGCTACCCGTGCCGTGCCGGCGCGCAGGTGGGCTGCTGCCCGCCACCGCGCGTTCCCCACCCGGCCACGGCCCCAAGATCGCCGCATGCAGGCGCGCGCCGCCGCATGCCGTCCGCTCGATCCGCCTTGTTCCAAGGAGAACCACCCATGTCGACCCTGGTTTCGCTCCGCAACATCACCAAGACCTACCAGCGCGGCCCCGAGAAGGTGCAGGTGCTGCACGGCATCGACCTGGACATCCAGCGCGGCGACTTCGTCGCCCTGATGGGGCCGTCCGGCTCGGGCAAGACCACCCTGCTCAACCTGATCGGCGGGCTGGATACGCCCAGCGGTGGCGAGATCGAGATCGAAGGCGAGCGCATCGACCGCATGTCCGGCGGGCAGCTGTCGACCTGGCGCAGCCACCATGTCGGCTTCGTGTTCCAGTTCTACAACCTGATGCCGATGCTCACCGCGCAGAAGAACGTGGAACTGCCGCTGCTGCTCACCCACCTTGGCGCGGCCCAGCGCAAGCGCAATGCGGAGATCGCGCTGACCCTGGTCGGCCTGGCCGACCGCCGCAGCCACCGTCCCAATGAGTTGTCCGGCGGCCAGCAGCAGCGCGTGGCGATCGCCCGGGCGATCGTCTCCGACCCGACCTTCCTGATCTGCGACGAACCCACCGGCGACCTCGACCGCCAGTCCGCCGAGGAGATCCTGGGCCTGCTGCAGCAGCTCAACCGCGAGCACGGCAAGACCATCATCATGGTCACCCATGATCCCAAGGCGGCCGAGTACGCCACCCACACCGTGCACCTGGACAAGGGCGAACTGGCCACCGCGCCAGCGGCCCACTGACGGAGGCTGCCGCGATGAAGTATTTCTCGCTCATCTGGGCGCAGTTGTTCCGCAGCAAGACGCGGACCCTGCTCACCCTGCTCTCGGTGGTGGCCGCGTTCCTGCTGTTTGGCATGCTCGATTCGGTGCGCGTGGCATTCAATTCCGGCGGCGACACCATCGAAGGCGCCAAGCGGCTGGTGGTGTCCTCCAAGCTGTCGATCACCCAGAGCCTGCCGTTGCGCCTGCTGCGCGACATCGAAGCCACCCCCGGGGTGCGCAAAGTGAACTACGCGATGTGGTTCGGCGGCATCTACCAGGACCCGAAGAACTTCTTCCCGAGCTTCTCGGTGTCGGACAACTACATGGACCTGTACCCGGAGTTCGAGCTGCCGCCGGCGCAGGCCGAGGCATTCAAGAACACCCGTACCGGTGCACTGGTCGGGGAGGCCCTGGCCAAGCGGTTCGGCTGGAAGATCGGCGACACCATCCCGATGCAGGCCACCATCTTCCCGCGCAAGGGCAGCAACGACTGGCCGCTGCAGCTGGTGGGCATCTACCGCGCCAAGGACCGCAAGAGCGCCGCCGGCGAGAACCAGCTGCTGCTGCACTGGAGCTACTTCGATGAGTCCAACGACTACATCAAGAACCAGGTCAGCTTCTACACCGTGCAACTGGACAACCCGGCGCACGCCTCGCGCGTGGCGCAGGCGATCGATGCGCTGTCACTGAACTCCGACCGCGAGACCAAGTCGCAGACCGAAGCGGCGTTCTCGCAGGCCTTCGCCAAGCAGTTTGCCGATATCGGCCTGATCGTCACCGGCATCATGGCGGCGGTGTTCTTCACCCTGGTGCTGCTGACCGGCAACACCATGGCGCAGGCGGTGCGCGAGCGCATTCCAGAGTTGGCCATCCTCAAGACGCTGGGCTTCAAGGACGGCACCGTGCTGGTGCTGGTGATGGTCGAGTCGGTGCTGCTGATCGTGCTGGGCGGGCTGATCGGGATGGGCCTGGCCGCGATCCTGATGCCGGTGATCAGCGCCAACAGCCAGGGCATGATCAGCCTGCCGGGCGTGCCCGCGCAGACCTGGGCGATGGCGCTGGGGCTGATGGCGGTGATCGGCGTGGTGGTGGGGCTGCTGCCGGCATTGCGCGCGCAGCGGTTGAAGATCGTCGATGCATTGGCCGGACGCTGAGGAGCCCATCATGAACAAGCAATGGTTGTGGAACACGCTGACGGTGCTGGTGCTGCTGGTCGCCCTGGCGGTGTGGGTGGTGCTGCCGTGGTGGATGGTGCTGGCCATCGCGGTGCTGCTGGCGGCATGGCTGCTGCTCACCCGCAGCGGCCGGCTGTCGCTGGCGGCCGCGCGCATCGGGATCGCCAGCCTGCCGCAGCGTTGGGGCGCCTCCTCGGTGATCGTGGTGGGCATTGCCGGCGTGGTCGGCGTACTGGTGGCGATGCTGGCGATGGGCGACGGCTTCAAGGCCACCCTCAGCCGCAGCGGCAGCGATGATGTGGCCATCGTGCTGCGGGGCGGCTCGCAGGCCGAAACCAACTCGGTGATCATGCGCGACCAGCTGCCACTCATCCAAAGCCTGCCCGGCGTGGCACGCGGCGAGGACGGCAAGCCGCTGGTGTCGGCCGAGCTGTCGCAGGTGATCAGCCTGCTTTCGCGCAGCGACCACTCCGATACCAACGTGCAGTTCCGCGGCGTTGGTGAGCAGGCCTGGGCGGTGCGCCGGCAGGTGCACATTGTCGAAGGCCGCCGCTTCAAGCCGGGACTGCGCGAGATCGTGGTCGGCAAGGGGGCCAAGGCACAGTTCGAAGGCCTGGAGGTGGGCAAAACCCTGCAGCTGGGCAAGCAGGACTGGACGGTCGTGGGCGTGTTCGCCTCCAACGACGTGCACGAGTCCGAGCTGTGGGCCGACACCCAGACCCTGTCCACCACCTACAACCGCAGCGCCTACCAGTCGGTCAACGTGCGTACGGAGGGAGCCGCCGGGTTCAAGCAGTTCAAGGCAGCGATGGAAGCCGATCCGCGCCTGAAGCTGGACGTGGAAACCACCCGCGACTACTACAGCAAGCAGTCCGGCGGCCTGAGCACGCTGATCAACGTGCTGGGCACGGTGATCGGCGGCATCATGGCGATCGGTGCGGTGTTCGGTGCGCTCAACACCATGTATGCAGCGGTGGCCACGCGTGCGCGCGAGATCGCGACCATGCGTGCGATCGGTTTCCGCGGGCTGCCGGTGATCACTGCGGTGATGCTGGAGACGATGCTGCTGGCCTTGCTGGGCGGCATCCTGGGGGGCCTGCTGGCGTGGTTGGTGTTCAACAACTACACGGTGTCCACGCTGGGCAACAACTTCAGCCAGGTGGTGTTCCAGTTCCGGGTGTCGCCGCAGCTGCTGTGGACCGGGCTGAAGTGGGCCTTGGGGATCGGGCTGGTCGGTGGTCTGTTCCCGGCACTGCGTGCGGCGCGCCTGCCGATCACCACGGCGTTGCGCGAGACCTGAGGCGTGGCGGTRTATCAACAAGACCCTGCGCACGCAGGTGCGCGCACGAAATAGCAGACCACGAACCGCATCCGCAAGGGTGCGGTTTTTTTTCTCTCAATGGTGCGGGGCATCTTGTTCGAATGGCCGTCACCGATGGCGTGCGGCTGTGCGTGTGGTCGAGTGATCCAGGCGCTGTGCTGATCTAGGGGTATCTCCGCCTGGATCTGTCGCGAGCGTGAGGGCCCCGTAGCAGCCGGTAGGCCCCTGGCGCAAATGTCCCCCGGCCGCGTGG
>NZ_JBFULB010000046.1:0-18080 GCF_056400545.1 Stenotrophomonas sp. P5_A8
GCTTGGGAGCCTACACGGACGTACTTGCGGCGTGTCCCGCCAACCTACCCACGCCAGGCCAAGCCAACACACCCGCAGCGTCGAGCCTCCAGCTCCAGCTCCGGCTCCGGCTCCGGCTCCGGCTCCAGCTCCCGATCCCCCTCTTCCCAGCACCACATCCCCCCACCCAGTACACTCCCCGCCCGCTCCCCGCTTTTCGTTGCCTGCCCGATGACCGACCCGATCCGACTCGACAAACGCCTCACCAGCCTGATCGGCTGCTCCCGTGGCGACGCCCAGCGCTACATCGAAGGCGGCTGGGTGACCGTGGACGGCAAGGTCGTCGAACAACCCCAGACCCTGGTCACCGACGAAACCATCGTCCTGCGCGAAAACGCCGAGGCCACCCGCACCGAAACCGTCAGCATGCTGCTGCACAAGCCCGCCGGCATGCGCGCCGACGAACTCAGCGCCCTGGTCACCCCCGACAGCCGCAGCGACCTCGATGCCACCGGCGTCACCCTCCTGCAGCGCCATTTCCACGCCCTGCAGCTGGTCATGCCGCTGGCCGACGAAGACAGCGGCCTGGTCGTGGTCAGCCAGGACGGCCGCGTCGTCTCGCACCTCAAGGATCGCGGCGCCACGCTCGAACAGGAATACCTGGTCGAAGTCAGCGGCGAACTGGTTCCGTACGGCATGAAGCGCCTGGCCCACGGCCTGAGCTTCCGCAACTGGCCACTGCCCCCCTGCAAGGTCAGCTGGCAGAACGAAACCCGCCTGCGTTTCGCCATCAAGCCGGTACAACCGGGCCAGCTGCGCGACATGTGCCGCCAGGTCGGGTTGGAGGTGATCAGCGTCCGGCGCCTGCGGATCGGCCGCGTCGCCATGGGCAAACTCGCCCCGGGCCAGTGGCGCTACCTGGCGCCGGACGAACGCTTCTGAGCCGTATCGCGCGGCCCTGCACTCGCAGTGCACGCCGCGCCCGCTTAGCATCGGCGCATGACTGAAAAAAAGCCGCTCTGGCGCCGGGTGCTGCGCTGGCTGGGAATCGTACTGGCCGTGCTGGTGCTGCTGGTGCTCAGTGGCCTGCTGCTCGCCGACCATCTCACCCCCAAGGCGATGGGCCCGCACAGCACCGTGCTGCCGCCGCAGCCCGGCCAGACCGCCATCGATCGCGAACTGGTACGGCTGCAGGCCGAGCATCCCGACCAGTCCGGCGTGGCCTTCCTGGCCGATGGCCTGGACGCCTTTGCGGCCCGCGCGGTGATCACCCGCCACGCCGGGCGCAGCCTGGATCTGCAGTACTACATCTGGCACGACGACATGGTCGGGCACCTGATGGCGCAGGAGCTGTACCAGGCCGCGGAACGCGGCGTGCGCGTGCGCATCCTGCTTGATGACATGAACGCGCAGGACAAGGATGCGCTGATGATGGCGCTCGACCGGCACCCCAACATCGAAATCCGCCTGTACAACCCGTTCCGCAACCGCAACGGCCTGTGGCGGCTGGTGGAGATGGTGCAGCGCTTCTTCAGCGTCAACCATCGCATGCACAACAAGTCCTGGATCGCCGATGGCCGGATCGCGATCGTCGGCGGCCGCAACATTGGTGAGGAGTACTTCAGCGCGCGTGCGGATGTGAACTTCCGCGACCTCGACCTGCTCGTCGCCGGCAAGGCCGTGTCCCAGGCCAATGACATCTTCGATGCGTACTGGAACAGCGAGACCGCGGTGCCGATCGCCGCGCTGGCGTTCTACACCCCGGCGCAGCTGCGCCTGCTGGTGCGCGAATCCGCGCACGAGGCCAAGCTCACCGCCGCGCAGCCCTACCTGCGCCGGGTCGAGCAATCGCAGTCTGCGCACTCCTACTACCGCGATACGGTGGACCTGCACTGGTCGACGACGGTGGAGATCGCCTCCGATCCACCGATGAAGCATCGCCGCGACGACCAGGCCAACTGGCTGGTCACCCGGCTGGTGCGCGAACTGCAGGCCACCGAGCACAAGGCGTTGCTGATTTCGCCCTATTTCGTACCGGGTGAGGAAGGTACCGAAGGCATGGCCGCGATGGTCCAGCGTGGCGCCACGGTCGGGGTGGTGACCAACTCGCTGGCTGCCAACGACGTGGCCGCCGTGCATGGCGGATACATGCACTATCGCGCGCCACTGCTGCGTAGCGGCGTGCACCTGTACGAGCTCAAGGCGCACACCCCTGCCGGCAACGGCGGGCTGTTCGGCAGCAGCGGCGCCAGCCTGCATACCAAGGCGTTCATGCTTGATGATCGGCGCGGCTTCGTCGGCTCGTTCAACCTGGACCCGCGCTCGGCGTATCTCAACACCGAGATGGGCGTGCTGTTCGACGATGCGGTGCTCGCCGCGCAGCTGCGCGCGGAATACCTGCGGCTGGCCGATCCGAAACAGAGTTACTGGGTGACCCTGGATGCGCAGGACCGGGTGCGTTGGCTGGACCGTGCCGCACAACCGCCGGTGCTCCTCGACCACGAACCGGACACCTCGTTATGGCTGCGCGCCAGTGCGCGGGCGATCAGCTGGTTGCCGTTGGAATCACAGCTGTAAGCGGGCGCTGAACGGCGGCCACGCATGGCGCGGCGCTTACACCCGCATTCCGTCAATCCATCAGCAGCACCGCCGGTAGTGCCACGCCATGCGTGGCAAGCGCTGGCTCCGGGCAGCAGGGCCATGCGCGCCCGGCACCCCTCACCGACTGCACGGCTCAGACCTCGATCGGCTCATCAACGTCCAGCGTCTCCACCGCGCGCCCGTGCAGACGCCGCCAGATCCACTGCAGCGCGTGCGCCGGGGTGGCGTGCTGCTGCTCCAGGATCGCCAGCGCCTGGGCCTGGCCGATGCTGCCGTGCCGGCACAGCAGGCTGGCCGCCGCGGCCGCCCGTGCGAAGCGCAGGCTGGCCGACAACCCCGCCTGCGCATCGTCACCGCCGCGCAGCAACGTTTCATGCACCGAAGGCGGCAATTCCCAAGCCGCCGCGATGCGGCTGGCCACCGGCAGGGTCCAGGCATCCAGCAACTGCGCGGCCAGCGCGCGCGAGGGTGCCGCCCCGTCCTGCCCTGCGCAGGCATCGAGCAGATGGCGCATCACCAGCGCGGCCCCCAGCCCCTGGGTCAGGCCCAGCCACTGCGCGGCGAACGCATCTTCGTGGGTCACCAGCCGCGCGTGATCGGCGGCCGCGCGCGAGGCCAGCAGCGCATGCTCCCAGATCACCGTGCCGAACTGCGGGAAGGCCTCGCAGTGCAGCTGCATCACCGGCTGCACCAGCACCGCGCTGATGATCTGGCGGATGCCCTCGGTCCCCACCAACGTCACCGCCCGCTGCAGGCTGTCCACCGGCTTGGCCTGCAGGCGATAGACGGGGCTGTTGGCGATGCGCAGCAGGTTGCCGGTCAACACCGGGTCCTGCCCGATGATGGCGGCCATCGCGCGCGCCGACGCATCGTCGTCGTTGACCGTCTGGATCAGCTGCGGCAACAGTTGCGGGCGCCGCGGCAGATGCCGGGCCGACCAGTCGCGCTGTTCCAGGGCGGCCACCACCGCCGCATGCAGCGCCGGATCGCCCGGCCCGGGCGTCGCATCCGCGTCACCGCTGCGCGAGACCAGGGCCAGCGCATGCAGCCCCGACTGCAGCAGCGCCGTGGCCGGCACCTCGCCGCGCCCCGGCGACGCCGCCGAGGCGTTCCCCGAGCGGTCACCCGTTGCGGTCAGCCACTCAGTGCCGGTTTCCGGACAGCGCGCGGCACGCCAGCGCACGATGCCCAGCGCAAGCGCACCGGCGCCCAACAGCCCTGCCCCCACCATCACGAGCATGCTCATCCGTGCCGCCGTCCTGGCCGATACCGTCTCTGTATTGTCGCCACTGCACCCACGTCGTCCGTCCTGGCATTGCTGGTACTGCGCACCGTTGCCACGGCATCGGCCTGATCTTCAGCAACTTTAATGACCTGCCCCACTGACGCCTGGGTCGACGCCTGTCAGCGGCCCATCCTGAACCCTGACAACACCCTCCGTCGGAATGCTCTAGAATGGCGCCGCGCGACCCGTCACCCGATCAGACGAAGTCGCTTTTTTTGTTTTGCAACCCACCTTTTGCTGGTTCGTTCGCCGCCGTTCGCCACCGTTCGCACCATCGGAGTCGCCATGTTATTTGAAACCCTCGAAACTTCCGGTCACGAACAAGTGGTGTTCTGCCACAACCGCGATGCCGGCCTGAGGGCGATCATCGCCATCCACAACACCACCCTGGGCCCGGCCCTGGGCGGCGTGCGCATGCGCCCTTACGCCAGCACCGACGATGCACTGGCCGACGCGCTGCGCCTGAGCCGCACCATGACCTACAAGAACGCACTGGCCGGGTTGAACGTGGGCGGTGGCAAGGCGGTGATCATCGGCGACCCGCGCCAGGACAAGAGCGAGGTGCTGTTCCGTGCGTTCGGGCGTTATGTCGATTCGCTGGGCGGTCGCTACATCACCGCCGAGGACGTCGGCACCGACGTCAACGACATGGAAAACATCTACCTGGAGAGCGAGTTCGTCACCGGCGTACACCAGGTCCATGGCGGCTCGGGCGACCCGGCGCCGTTCACGGCCTATGGCGCCCTGCAGGCGCTGATGGCGTCGATGCAGCACAAGCTGGGGCACGAAGAAGTCGGCAAGGCCAGCATCGCCGTGCAGGGCCTGGGCCACATCGGCATGGAACTGGTGAAGCTGCTGCGCGATCGCGGCGCCAAGCTGTTCGTCACCGATCTGAACAGCGCACTGGTCGACCGCGCGGTCACCGAGTACGGTGCCGAGGCGGTCAAGCCGGACGACATCTACGACGTCAACGCCGATGTGTTCGCGCCCTGCGCGCTGGAGGGCGCGATCAACCCGCAGACGCTTCCGCGGTTGAAGTGCCGGATCGTCTGCGGCACCGCCAACAACCAGCTGTCCAGCCTGGAAGTAGGCGATGAACTGCATGCGCGCGGCATCCTCTATGCCCCTGACTATGCGGTCAACGCCGGCGGCGTGATGAACGTTTCGCTGGAGATCGACGGCTACAACCGCGAGCGCGCCATGCGCCTGATCCGCAGCATCTACCACAACCTTGGCAGGATCTTCGCGCTGTCCCAGAGCGAGAACATCGCCCCACAGCGCGCGGCCGACCAGATCGCCGAAACGCGCATCCAGTCGATCGGCAAGCTGAAGATGCCGCTGGGTCGCACCCGGCCACGACTGGGGACGCTGCGCGGCAACTGATCGCGCGCGACGGCGACACCCATGAAGAAGGGCGCGATGCAATCGCGCCCTTCTTCGTGTGAGACAACCGCGTGCCGGCCCGTGTTGGCACCGGCACGCGGTGGGTCAGAACGCTGCCGAGTAGCGCAGCGCGACCTGGCTCAGGTCGCCGCGCGGCCCGAAGCGCTGGTCGTAGCCGAACGACACGCGGGTGTTGCGGCTCAGCCAGGATTCGACCGACAGCCCGAACAGACCGCCCGAGCGCGCCGGCTGCAGGCCGGCCAGCGGCGCCCAGGCGTCCACGCCGACGAAGCTGGCGTCCTGGGTCAGGCCATCACTGGACAGCAACTGCTGCCATTCGGCATAACCGCGCAGCGACCAGCGGCCCCACTGGCGTTCGGCGCGGACGCCGGCCAGTGCCTGGCTGCGCGTGCTCAGGTTGCCTTCGGTACGCAGGCCGAAGCCCAGGCCCCCCTGCTCGGTGAAGCGGTCGCTGTCCACGCGCGAGTAATCCGCGCCCAGGTATGGCGTCAGCGACGCACGGTCGCCGCCAAAGCGATAGCCGGTTTCCACGCTGGCCGCGCTGAAACTGCCGCCATAACGGGCGTTGACGCCGTACTGACCGGCCCCCAGCAGCAGTTGGCGATCGATTTCGCGAGTGAACTGACCGGCACCCACCTGGCCCAGCGCGTAGGCGCGGCCGGCGTTCCAACCGGCGTACAGCTGCGCCTGCGACTGGCGATCGCGGCCACGATCACTGCCCCAGTCGCGGCTGTTGTGGGTGCGGGTTTCACCGAAGGCAAAGCCCATCACGCCATTGCTGCCCAACGCCATGTCCTGGC
This sequence comes from Stenotrophomonas sp. P5_A8, assembly GCF_056400545.1. NCBI lineage: Bacteria > Pseudomonadati > Pseudomonadota > Gammaproteobacteria > Lysobacterales > Lysobacteraceae > Stenotrophomonas > Stenotrophomonas sp. P5_A8. Next base: position 6,070 of record NZ_JBFULB010000046.1, read on the forward strand.
CCATCATCCAGCCGCGTGTATCGGCGCCACTGGCCGAGAAGCTGCCCTGCCCGGCTTCGCCCAACTGGCTCTGCCAGGCGCCACGCAGGCGCGGCGCGCCCTGCACCTGGCCGAAGCGCGCCGACAATGCACGTCGGTTGAGATCGATGCTGTCGAACGTGGCGGCCGTGGCCAGCGCGTGGGCCTTGCCGGACAGGCTGTCCAGGCTGGCCTGCAGCGCCTGGTCGCCCTGCACGCGCTGCAGTTCGCCTGCGCCGTCGGCGAAGGCACTGCCGGCCAGACCGCCACCGTCGAGCACTTCGAAAGCCGACTCCACCCGGGCTGCCGACGCCAATGCGGTGCCGCCCAGGCCGGCGTTGAGGCTCGCCGAGGTGACACTGATCCGGTCGGTGGTCAGGGTGACATCGTTGCTCGCATGGGTCAGCGACATCTGCAGCAGCGTCGTGGACTGGCTGAGATTGTGGGTGACGCCCGCAAAGGTGCCAATGACGCCCTGGTCGGCATGCAGCACGCGCTGCGTACGACCATCCTGCGGCACATAGCCACTGAGGATGGCATCGACATAGACATTGCCCGCCAGCGTGGCGGTACCGGTGATGTTGAGCGGATTTGAACCCAGCGCAATCATCAGCTGTCCCGTGGAGCGCTGTACGTAGTTGCCTTCGATGGTGGCGGTGACATTGGCTTCGCGCACGATCACCGACGCACCGTTGTCGACGTTGCCCTTGACCCGTGCGTTGCCTGACAGGAACTGCAGCGCCGCCAGATTGGGGCTGCCGCTCTGCGCGACGACTACCACGTTGGACGTGATCGAGCCACCATCGCGCAACGCCACCGTTCCCCGCTCGATACGCGTATCCCCGGTGTAGGTGTTGGTGCCCGACAGGCCCAGCGCACCGGCGCCCTGCTTGATCAACCCACCGCTGCCGGTGATGTTGTTGCTCCACACCGAGTTGAGCCCGGTCTGGCTGACATCCACGGTGGTGTTGCCCCAGTCGAATCGCCCCGGCCCGTTGATCGCCTTGGCGATGTTGAGCAGGCCGTAACCGAAGGTGCTGTCCACGCCCGCCGCACCCAGATCGGTGGCGGTGCCCAGCAGCGTCTGGCGGACCAGGTCGTTGCTGAAATACGGGTACTTCTGCCACACCAGCGCAGCGGCGCCGGACACCAGCGGCGCGGCGAAGGACGTGCCGTAATTCCACAGGTATTTCGGGGTGCCGGTGGTGTAGGCCGGGTCCACGTAGACCGCCGCACCGGGCGCGGCCAGGCAGTAGCGCGCAGCCACGCCGCAGGCGTTGGCGTAGGACGCCAGCTTGCTCGGGTCGGTCGAATCCACCGCGGTCACGCTCAGCCAGCCGCGTTCCAGGTCGGCCGCCGGCAGCGTGCCGGCCGGGCCGGGCTGGCTCGGCAGCGCCGCCATGCTGGACGGATTGGGCTTGCTTTCGTTGCCGGTGGCGAACACCACCAGCCCGCCGTTGCCCAGGATGAAGGGCCGGTATTCCTGTGCGATCGGCGCGGTCGCGGACGTGTTGGTCCAGTACAGACCGCCCCAGGAGTTGTTCATCACCTTCACGCCTTGGGTGATGAGGTCCTGATGGACCCCGGCCAGGCCCAGCGCGCCGTTCACTTCGTTGCCGTTGCCGCTGCCGTCATCGGTCGGACGGGTGTCGGCGATGATCCGCGCCGAGACGATCTGCGCGCCCGGCGCGATGCCGCCCTGCCAGGAACCCACCGCCTTGCCCGCAGCCAGTTCGGCTACGGCGGTGCCATGGCCGACCACGTCATCGATGTTGAGGTTGTTGGTGCGCGAATCGACATAGCTGTAGTTGGCCAGCACCCGCCCGGCCAGCGCCGGATGGTTGCGCATGACGCCCGAATCGACCACGCCGATGCGCACGCCCGTACCATCGAGCCCGGCAGTGCGCGCGGCGCCGGCCTGGGTGATGGTCAGATGCGCGTCGAACGCAGGCTCAAGCGGCTTGGGCGGCGTCGGGGTGGTCGGTGGTGGCGTGGTCGGCGGCGGTGTCGTCGGTGGTGGGTCGATCCGCACGTTGTTGCCACCGCCACCGCCACCGCAGGCGCCCAGCGCCGCAGCCATCGCGGTGACCAGCAGAGACCGCCCCAATACTGCCTTGTTCATCCTTGCATCCCCATTGACGTGTGAAATCTCCCGCCCGGTCGGTCCTCCTGGACCTGACCGGCGGCAAGTGCCATGCCTGCGTAGCCGGCCGGTGCTGCGCAGTGTGCCGGGAAAACACGGCACCGCCAATGGCGTACGTCCCACTCTGGCCTGCGCCTGCGCGGCGCTGGCCAGCCGACCCCGGTGGTAAAGCGCGACCCCCTATACTGGGCCACCCCACGCAGTCTGCCGGGAAGCGCCCCGGGTCCTGATGCCCGCGCTCCCATTTCGCATATCGCTCACGCACCAACGAGATTGCCATGTCCAACATCGTCATCGCCGCTGCCAAACGCACCGCCATCGGTTCCTTCCTGGGCCAGTTCAACGGCGTGCCCACCCCTACCCTGGGCGCCACCGCGATTGCCGCGGCGCTGCAGCAGTCCGGGGTACCGGCCGCGGATGTTTCTGAAGTGATCATGGGCTGCGTACTGCCGGCCAACCTGGGCCAGGCGCCGGCCCGCCAAGCCGCGATCGCCGCCGGTATCCCGGTCTCCACCGGCGCCACCACGCTCAACAAGGTGTGCGGTTCGGGCATGAAGGCGATCATGCTCGGGCATGACCTGATCAAGGCCGGCTCGGCCAGCATCGTGGTGGCCGGCGGCATGGAGTCGATGTCCAATGCCCCGCACCTGATCCCCAACTCGCGCACCGGCACCCGCTTCGGCAATTTCCAGGCGATCGACCACATGGCCCACGATGGTCTGGTCAACGCCTACGACGGCAAGGCCATGGGCGAGTTCGCCGAATGTGCGGTGGACAAGTACCAGGTCAGCCGCGAGGACCAGGATGCCTTCGCGATCGAATCGGTGCGCCGTGCGCAGGCCGCGCAGGCCAGCGGCGCGTTCGCCGATGAAATCGTCGCGGTGACGGTGACCACCCGCAAGGGCGAGGTCGCCTTCGACCAGGACGAGCAGCCGAGCCGCTCGGATATCGCCAAGATCCCGACCCTGCGCCCGGCCTTCAAGAAGGACGGCACGGTGACCGCCGCCAGTTCGTCGAGCATCTCCGACGGCGCTGCGGCCGTGGTGCTGCTGACCGAAGAAGACGCCCACGCGCGTGGCGTGCAGCCGCTGGCCCGGATCGTCGGCCATGCCACCCATTCGCAGGCGCCGGAGTGGTTCACCACCGCCCCGATCGGTGCGATCCAGAAACTGCTGGAAAAAACCGGCTGGACCCTGGATCAGGTCGACCTGTTAGAGATCAACGAGGCCTTTGCCGTGGTGGCCATGGCGCCAATCCGCGAACTGGGCATCCCGCACGCGAAGGTCAACGTCAACGGCGGCGCCTGCGCACTGGGCCATCCGATCGGCGCTTCCGGCGCGCGTCTGGTGGTCACCCTGGTGAACGCCTTGCGCAAGCGCGGCGGAAAGCGCGGCATCGCTACCCTCTGCATTGGTGGCGGCGAAGCTACGGCCATTGCCATCGAATTGATTTGATTGAAATTAACGCGTATTTCGCAAAAATGAATGCGCGATCGCTTGACAGCCAATCGTGGCTTGTCATCATGTTGCCGGGCGCGCAATAGCGCGTTGCCTAATCTAACGACGAGGATTCACACAAATGAGCATCAACAAGCTGCTGATCGCGATGGCCCTGGGCCTGGCTCTGACCGCCTGCTCCAAGCAGGAACMGGCTGCTGACGCTGCTGCTTCGGCCAACGAAGCTGCCGCTGACGCCCAGGTCGCTGCCGACCAGGCCGCTGCTGCTGGCGCCCAGACCGCCGACGCTGCCCAGGCTGCCGCCGACACCGCCACCACCGCTGCTGACGCTTCGGCTGACGCCGCTGCCCAGGCTGCTGGCGCTGCCACCGACGCTGCTGCCGGCACCGCTGCCGACGCTGCCAAGGCCGGTGAAGCCACCGCCGAGCAGGCCAAGGACGCTGCTGAAGAAGCCAAGAAGTAATAACTTCTTTCTTCAAGCAAGTCTGAAGAAGCCGCTGGTTCGCCAGCGGCTTTTTCTTTTTCTACCGACCAACGGTCGGTAGCTACGGTATGTAGGCCAACGGTCGGTAGTTACGGTATGCAGGCCAACGGTCGCAGCTACGGTATGCAGGCCAACGATTAGTGGCTGTCGCGTCGGCGACTACGGCGCTGACCAACTGTTGGTGGCTGCCACGCGCCGACCAGTAACAGGCAGCAGGTAGCGACCCTGCCTTCACGCGCGGATGAATAGGCTGGCCTCCCCTACGATTCCCGTATTGGAGAGCGCCATGACCATCCGTCCGTTGACAACCTCCCTGTTGGCCGCCTCCCTGCTGCTCGGCTTGGCCGCCTGCAAGGGTCCCGAAGCCGAGCAGGCCCGCCAGGACGCTGCGCAGGCCGCCGACAGCGCYAATGCGGCTGCCCGCGAAGCCGTCGACAAGGCCGCTGCATCGACCCGCAACGCCGCCGATGAGGCCGCCGCTGCCTCCGAACACGCTGCCGCCGACACCCAGCAGGCACTCGACCGCGCCGCCGCCGCCACTTCCGAGGCCGCAGGCGAAGCCAAGGACGCCGCCAAGGATGCCGCCGCCCACGCCAGTGGCGCCACTGCCGATGCCGCCGAGAAGGTTGCCGACAAGGCGCGCGACGTCGCTGACGAAGCGAAAAAGAACGCCAACGAAGCCAAGCACTGAGTCACCGCGCACGCGTGACCAGGACGCCCCTTCCCTGAAGGGGCGTTTTTCGTTTACTCAGGGCAGCGCCCGGGCGAGCACCGCGGCAAAATCCAGATCCGCTGGCAGGGTACCGAAGGCCAGCGCGTGCTCGCCGCCAAGTCGCGAGCGAATGAATGCCGCCGCGTTGGGGCTGTCCGCGCGCAGCAGCGTGGCCGCCTGCAGCAGCAGCGCCAGCCGCTCGGTGATGCTGCGCGCCTGCGTCTCCGAGGGCGTTCCCGCGAGCGTGGCACGCAGCGCCTGCAGGGCCATGTCGTAGGCCGGCTCGCGGCCGAGCACGCCACCCAGCTCGGCATCCAGCACCGGCAGCACCTGCGCCTCGCGTGACAACGCCCGCAGCACGTCCAGGCACTGGATGTTGCCACTGCCTTCCCAGATCGAGTTCAACGGTGCCTGTCGGTACAACCGGGGCAGGATCGATTCCTCCACGTAGCCCGCACCGCCCAGGCACTCCTGCGCCTCGTTGACGAATACCGCCGCGCGCTTGCATACCCAGTACTTGCCCACCGCCGTGGCAATGCGCGCGAACGCGGCCTCTTCGGCACTGCTGCCGGCGCGGTCCACCGCGCGCGCCACGCGCATCGCAAAGGTCGTCGCCGCTTCCGATTCGATCGCCAGGTCGGCCAACACGTTGGCCATCAGCGGGTGCTCGCACAGGCGCTTGCCGAAGGTGTCGCGATGGCGGGCGTGGTGCAGCGCCTGCGCCAACGCCATGCGCATTTCCGCCGCAGCACCCAGCATGCAATCCAGGCGGGTCATCATCACCATGCCGATGATGGTGGCCACGCCACGGCCTTCCTCCCCGACCCGTTGCGCCCAGGCGCCACACAGTTCCACTTCACTGGAGGCGTTGGACCAGTCGCCCAGTTTGTCTTTCAGCCGCATCAGCCGGAACGCATTGCGGTTGCCGTCAGGCAGGCGGCGCGGCATCAGGAAACAGCTCAGCCCGCCGGGTGCCTGCGCCAGCACCAGGAAACCATCGGACATCGGTGCGGAGAAGAACCACTTGTGCCCTACCAGCCGATAACTGCCGTCGGCCTGCGGTTCGGCGCGCGTGCTATTGCTGCGCACATCCGACCCGCCCTGCTTTTCGGTCATGCCCATGCCCAGGGTGATGCCGTGCTTGTCGGCGATCGGCACGTCGCGCGGGTCGTAATGCGGGGCCGCCGCCTTGTCGGCCCACTCGGCCAACGCCGGGTCCTGGCGCAGCACCGCGACCGCGGCGTGGGTCATGGTCAGCGGGCAGCTGGTGCCGGCCTCGGCCTGGTGGTGCAGGTAACTCAGCGCCGCACGCGCGACATGTGCGCCGGCACTGCCGTCGTACCAGGACAGCCCGGCCACGCCGTGGCTCTTGGCCGCGTCCATCAGCCGATGGTAGGCAGGATGGAACTCGACCGTATCGATGCGGTGACCCTGCGCGTCGTGGGTGCGCAGCCGTGGGCGATCACGGTTGGCATCGAAGCCGAGCTGATACAGCAGATCGCCGGCCAGCGCGCCGTACTGCGCCAGCCGTGTAATGAACGCACCGCCGCCTTCGCGCTCCACTGCCGCCGCCAAGGCCACGTCGTCGGCCCACAGGTTGCGGCCACTGAACGGCGGTGGCTGGTTGAACACCTCGTGGGTATCGAACGCGGGCAATACGGACGTCATCGCAGCGGCCTCCTGGCCTGGGGTTGGCCCGATTCTGCCGCATCGGCGTGCAGGCGGCCGTTCAGGCGGATTCTCACCTCCTGCACGAGGGCGGCGGCACAGTGCCACGCATGAGCCTGACGACGACGAACAACGATCTGGTGGTGCTGCGCCCGGAGGGCTTGTATTGCCCCGCCGGCGATTTCCACATCGATCCGTGGCGACCGGTGCCGCGCGCGGTGATCACCCACGGCCACGGCGACCACGCGCGCAGCGGCATGGGCGAGTATTACTGCAGCACCGACAGCGTGCCGATCCTGCGCTGGCGGCTGGGCGATGTGCCGCTGCAGGCCTACGACTACGGCCGCGCGTTCCGGTTGGGCGATGTCGAGGTGTCACTGCACTCGGCCGGGCATGTGCTGGGGTCGGCGCAGGTGCGCATCGATGATGGCACCCAGGTCTGGGTCGCCTCGGGCGACTACAAGCGCCAGCCCGACCCCACCTGTGCACCGTTCGAGGTGGTGCCGTGCGATGTGTTCATCACCGAGGCCACCTTCGCCCTGCCGATCTACCGCTGGCAGGACACCGCCGAGGTCGCCGCGGAGATCGTGGCCTGGCGCCGTGAATGCGCCGCGCGTGGCGAGGCGGCGATCCTGCTCTGCTACGCACTGGGCAAGGCGCAGCGGGTGCTGGCCGAACTGCTGCCGCTGGACGACCAGCCCGCGTGGCTGCACGGGGCCATCGCCAATGGCGTGGCGGTCTATCGGCAGGCCGGCATCGCCATGCTGGAGACGCATACCGTGGCCGAACAGGGCCGCGAACCCGATGCCGCCGGCAAGCTGATCCTGGCCCCGCCGTCGGCGGCGGGCACCCCATGGCTGCGCCGCTTCGGCAAGCATCAACTGGGCTTCGCCTCGGGCTGGATGCGGTTGCGTGGCAACCGGCGGCGGCGCAATTACGACCGTGGCTTCGTGGTATCCGATCATGCCGACTGGCCCGCACTGCTGCAGACCATCGAACAGACCGGCGCGCGCCGCGTCATCGCCACCCATGGCAACACCGATGCGTTGATTCCGTTCCTGCGCGAGCGTGGGGTGGCCGCCGAAGCCTTCCGCACCGATTTCGGGAGCGAGGAATGAGGGCCTTCGCCGCGCTTTACCAGCGCCTGGACCGCAGCACCGCGACGCTGGACAAGCGCGCCGCACTGGTGGCGTACTTCCGCGATGCGCGCCCGCACGATGCGGCCTGGGCGCTGTACCTGCTCAGTGGCGGCAAGGTCGGCGGCGCACGGCGGAAGATCGCGGCCAGCGGCGAACTGCGCGCCTGGATCGGCGAGGCGGCCGGGTTGCCGGCGTGGTTGGTGGACGACAGCTACGACCAGGTCGGCGACCTTGCCGAGACCCTGACCCTGCTGCTCGATGATCCGCCCGAACGCAGCGCCGACCGGCCCCTGGCCGAATGGATCGAAGCGCATCTGCTCACCGTGGCCAACCAGGACGAAGCGGTGCGGCGGGCGGCGGTGGTGGCAGGCTGGCGTCAACTGCCTGCAGGCGAACGGCTGGTGTTCAACAAACTGCTGACCGGCGCGCTGCGGGTGGGTGTGTCACAGCGCGTGGTGCAGCAGGCCCTGGCCGAATTGTCGGGCATCGACATCGCCCGCATCGCCCAGCGCATGCTTGGCGAATGGGTGCCCTCGCCCGGACTGCTGGCGGCACTGCTGTCGCCCGAAGAACGTCCGGAGGATCGCCAGCAACCGTATCCGTTCTTCCTCGCCTCGCCACTGGAAGCCGAGGTCGACAGCCTCGGCCCGATCGAGGCGTGGACCCTGGAATGGAAGTGGGACGGCATCCGCCTGCAGCTGCTGCGACGCAAGGGCGAGGCAGCCTTGTGGTCGCGCGGCGAAGAGCGGCTGGATGGCCGCTTCCCGGAGATTGAAGCGGCGGCGATGGCGCTGCCCGATGGCTGCGTGATCGATGGCGAGCTGCTCGCCTGGCGCGAGGGCGACGACCAGCCGTTGCCGTTCACCGCCCTGCAGACGCGCATCCAGCGCCGCAAGCCGGGGCCGAAGACTCTGCGCGACACACCGGTGCGGGTGCTGGCCTATGACCTGCTCGAAGCCGACGGACAGGACCTGCGCACGCAACCGCTGCACGCGCGCCGCGCGCGGCTTGCCGCGCTGCTTACCGCGTTGGACGATCCGCGCATCGTGCTCTCTCCGTCCGTCTCCGTTGCGGACTGGCCGGCCGCGGCCGCACAGCGCGCGCTGGCCCGCGAGCGCGGTGTGGAAGGATTGATGCTCAAACGCCACGATTCGATCTACCAGAGCGGTCGGCGGCGCGGCGACTGGTGGAAGTGGAAGATCGATCCGCTGACCATCGACGCGGTGATGATCTACGCCCAGGCCGGTCACGGCCGGCGCAGCACGCTCTACACCGACTACACCTTCGGCGTGTGGGACGGCGACAAGCTGGTGCCGGTAGCCAAGGCCTATTCGGGCCTGGACGACAAGGAGATCCTCGCGCTGGATCGCTGGATCCGCGCCAACACCGTCGAACGCTTCGGCCCGGTGCGCAGCGTGCGCGGCGAGCAGGTGTTCGAACTCGGCTTCGAAGCGGTCAATCGCAGCAGCCGGCACAAGTCCGGCATCGCGGTGCGCTTCCCGCGCATCCTGCGCTGGCGGCAGGACAAGCCGGCCAGCGAGGCCGATACCCTGGCGCAGCTGCAGGCCCTGGCGCGGTGACCCGACGCGAGGCGATGGCGACACTGGCCACGTGGTTCGCCAGCCGCGGCTGGGCGCCGTTGCCGTTCCAGAAGGCGATGTGGCGCCACTACCTGTCCGGCGCCTCGGGCCTGCTGCACACGCCCACCGGCAGCGGCAAGACCCTGGCCATGTTCGGCGGGCCGCTGCTGCAGGCACTGGCCGACCCGCTGCCCGTCACCGTTGCCGGGCGCGCGCGCACGCCGGTGCCGGTGCTGCAGGTGCTGTGGATCACCCCGCTGCGCGCGCTCGCCAGCGATACCGCGCGCGCGTTGCGCGAGCCGCTGGCTGGCCTCGGCCTGGACTGGCAGGTCGGCCTGCGCACCGGGGACGCCAGCGCCCGTGATAAACGGCTGGCGCGCGAGGGGCGCGTGGATGTGTTGGTGACCACGCCCGAATCGTTGGCGTTGCTGCTCAGCTATCCCGACGGCATGGCGAAGATGCGCCAGCTGCGCAGCGTGGTGGTCGATGAGTGGCACGAACTGCTGGGCAACAAGCGCGGCGTGCTGCTGCAGTTGAACCTGCGCCGGCTGCGCGATGCGTTGCCCGCGCTGCAGCTGTGGGGGCTGTCGGCGACGCTGGGCAACCTGGACGAGGCCCGCGAGGTGCTGCTGCCCGATGTGCCCGATGCCCCCCTGGTGGCGGGCGCGAGACCGCGTCCGGTCAGCCTTGAAACACTGCTGCCCGCGCACGGTGAACGCTTCCCCTGGGCCGGCCACCTCGGGCTGTCGCAGCTGCAGCGGGTGCTGGAAAAACTGCTGTTGGTGGGCACCAGCCTATTGTTCACCAACACCCGCGCGCAGGCCGAGTTGTGGCACCAGGCGCTGTCGGCGGTGTGGCCGGAAGACCCGGCCACGCTCGCGCTGCATCACGGCTCGCTGGACCCGGCGTTGCGTCGCGAGGTTGAGCAGGGGCTGCGTGACGGGCGGCTGCGCTGCGTGGTGGCCACCTCCAGCCTGGACCTGGGCGTGGATTTTCCGGCGGTGGACCAGGTGCTGCAGATCGGCAGCCCGAAAGGCATCGCACGGCTGCTGCAGCGCGCCGGCCGCGCCCGCCACCGTCCCGGCGAATCGGGCCATATCGTCTGCGTGCCCTCGCATGCGCTGGAACTGGTCGAGTATGCGGCGGCACGACGCGCGCTGGCCGCCGGGGTGATCGAAGCACGGCGCCCCCCGCGGCTGTCGCTGGATGTATTGGCCCAGCACTGCGTGAGCTGCGCGCTCGGCGGTGGCTTCCAGGCCGATGCGCTGTACGAACAGGTCCGCCGCACCCACGCGTTCGCTTCGCTGGATGATGCACACTGGCAGGGCGTGCTCGACTTCATCGTGCAGGGCGGCCGCGCGCTGGCGCAGTACCCGGACTTCCATAAAGTGGTGCGCGACGAGGATGGCGTGTACCGCGTGCACGACCGGCGCGTCGCGCTGCGCCATCGCCTGTCCATCGGCACCATCACCAGCGATGGCAGCGTCATGGTGCAGTTCCTGCGCGGCGGCCGGCTGGGCGCGGTGGAAGAACAGTTCCTGGGACGACTGCGGCCGGGCGATCGCTTCCAGTTCGCCGGACGCCTGCTGGAACTGGTGCGGCTGGAAAACCTCACCGCGTATGTGCGCCTGGCCAAGGGCGGCGACGGCCTGGTGCCCCGCTGGCAGGGCGGCCGCTTGCCGCTGTCCGATGCGCTGGGGCATGAAATGGAGGCCGTGTTCGACGCCCCCGTGCAGTCGCCGGAGATGCAGTGGTTGGCGCCGCTGCTGGCGTTGCAGTCGCGCTTGTCGGTGCTGCCTGCGCCGTCGCGGCTGTTGGTGGAAATGGTGCGTCGGCGCGAAGGCCAGTTCGTGTTCGTGTACCCGTTCGCCGGCCGCCAGACCAATGAAGGGCTGGCCGCGCTGATGGCGATGCGCCTGGCCCGGCAGCAGCCCAACACCTTCGGCTACGCCGCCAACGATTACGGCTTCGTGTTGTCGCCAGCCCGCGCGATCGAACTGGACGCCGAGCGGGTGCGCGACCTGCTGCAGCCGGCGAATCTGTTCGAGGACCTGCGCGACAGCCTCAACCTGGCCGAGCTGGCACGCCGACAATTTCGCGACATCGCGCGGGTTTCGGGCATGCTGGTGCCGGCACTGCCCGGGCGCACGCCGCGCAGTCTGCGCCAATTGCAGGCATCCAGTGGTCTGCTGTACGACGTGCTGCGTCAACACGATCCCGACCACATCCTGCTGGGCCTGGCCGAACGCGAGGTGCTGCACGCACAGCTGGACCTGGACAGCCTGGCCACCACCCTGCAGCGCTGCCAGACGCGCACACTGAGCCTGCAGTCGCCGCCCAGCCTTGGCCCACTGTCGTTCCCGCTATGGGCCGAGCGCCTGCGCGGCCAGCTCAGCAACGAAGACTGGAAAACCCGCGTGCAGCGCGCTGCACAGCAACTGGAGACACGTCATGGCCCCTGAACTGCCGACCACCCTTGCCGGTGAGTCGCTGCTGCTGCTCGGCGCGCGCGCCCTGTATTGGCCGGCGCGCAAAGCCCTGCTGATCGCCGACCTGCACCTGGGCAAAGCCGATGTGTTCCGGCGCGCGGGCATCGGAATGCCCAGCGGCGGCACCGCGGAGGACCTGCAGCGGTTGTCGACGCTGCTGCATCGGCACGACGTGGATACGCTGTGGATCCTCGGCGATGTGCTGCATGGCGTGGCCCATCGGACCTCGTGGTATCGGCAGTGGCAGGGCTGGCGCGAACAACATGGCGCGCTGCAGATTGGCGCGCTGGCCGGCAATCACGACCGCGCACTGCCCACGGC
>NZ_JBFULB010000047.1:0-18069 GCF_056400545.1 Stenotrophomonas sp. P5_A8
GCCCTTGGAGGCGAAATAAAGGGGGAGGGGGCGGCCGCAGGCCGACGCCGGAGGACATTCGCCGGAAAGGGCATGGGCGCCCAGCGCCCGACCCACCGACCAGCGACGGAAAAGCCTGGCTTCCACCTCCGCACCGCAMGCCGAGCCCCGTAGCGGCCGGTAGGYYCYTGGGCAAAATCAAGGAGGAGGCCRCCACGCGGCCGGGGGACATTTGCGCCAGGGACCTACCGGCCGCTACGGGCCCTCCCGCTCGCGGTAGCCCAGAACGAAGACACCAACCGATCCGACGTCGCCGGGGCACTGTCCGTCCATGCGCGTAGCGTCGTGCTCACTCTGCGACGGCGCTTGCAGCAATTCGCTCGGCTCAGATGGGAAAAGAACAAAAAAAAGAGGCCACGCCGGTATCGGCAGGGACCTCTTCAAACCGGCGCAAACCGGAGGACAATGGTGTGGCACATTTCCGGCAAGCCGGATGGCGGCGATCCTACGCCGCCATCCGAGTTAAGGCAACACCTCATCATGATCGACGTAAGTGGCTGTTTTTATTGATTTCAGTAACGTGTCCAAGTGGCGGTGATGAAATCGCGGATATAGCCTGCCGATAGTCGCGCATACACCCCGGGGTAGCCGGCCTGGGCACACCCCTGGCCCCAGCTGACCACCCCCAGCACCGTCCATTGCTTGCGCCGCTGCACCAGCAATGGACCACCGGAGTCGCCCTGGCAGCTGTCGATACCCTCCTTGCCGGCGCAGATCACCGCGCCGGGCTCCAGGCTGCGGTAGGCCTGTTGGCAGGTCTTGAAGGGCACGAACGGGGTCTGCACCGTCTGCAGCACTGTGGGCGCGCCCTCCGGGCCCTCCAGCCCGGTGTCGCCCCACCCGATCACGCTGAAGTCGCGACCGGTTTTGAGGTAACCGGCATCGCTGCCCTCCAGCAGCGTGGCTGGCACCGCCCCGTCTATCGGCTTGCGCAACTGGATGAGCGCCACGTCATTGACCAGGGTGTTGGCGTTGAAGGCCGGGTGCACGTGGATCGCACGGATGTTGGACGTGCGTTTGCGCACGGTGGTGTCCAGCACGGTGGCCCCGGCGAGCGCGGCATAGCCGGCTGGCTTGGCGCCCTGCACGCAATGGGCGGCGGTGAGCACCCAGGAAGGCGAGATCAGCGTAGCGCCGCACCAGTGGCGGCTATGGTCCGAATCGCCGAAGTCCAGCCGTTGCAGGCTGACCATGAAGGGATACTGGCCAGGGGACGCATCCTCCCCGCCGATGATCACTGGCCGCAAGAGCTCGCCGTTGGGCGGCGCGGGAGCCGCCTGCGCGGCCAGGGAGAGTCCGAGGACACCGGCCGCCAGAGCCAGTCGGGTAAACACATGCATGCAGCACCTCCATTGCAAGGATGGGATCGCGCCGGGCAACGTCGTGCCGGCAGGATGGATTCCATCGCAGAAGGGGCGGGGCGAACTGCGGCGCGCGGCGCTGTTGGCGGGCGACGCGGGGTTTCCCGAGGCACAAGCGCGGCGATTGCGACGGGCGCCGCTCACGTTTTCAGGTCATGCCGACGTCGAGCGCTGGGCCAATGTCGCCCGTCGACTGGGGCGTGACCCTATCCACCCCTACGTTCTTCGCTCGATTGGTAATGGGCTGCCGGTCACGCCGCACGCCGATCCGGCGTGCGGCGGAGGGTGCTTCAGGCCTGGCGCGCGCGCCAGGCGGTGGCGATTTCCTGCTGGATCGCCTCGGCGGCGGCGCGCGGATCGTTTGCCAGGCGTATCGGCCGCCCGACCACGATCGCATCGGCGCCGTCGGCGAAGGCCTGGGCCACGCCCACGGTGCGCTTCTGGTCATCGCCGCCCGGGCCATCGGGGCGGATGCCCGGGCACACGATCGAGAAACCGGCGCCGGTGGCGGCGCGGATCGGCCCCGCTTCCTGGCCGGAGGCGATCACCCCGTCGATGCCGGCAGCCTGTGCGGCCAGCGCGCGCTCGACCACGACCTCGACCGGTTCACGGTCGATGCCCATCTGGGCCAGGTCGCTACGGCCCATCGAGGTCAGCACGGTCACCGCCAGCAGGCGCATCTCGCTGCCGTTGGCGGCGGCGCACGCCTCCATCATGGCCGGATGCCAACCGTGGATGGTGGCGTAGCTGACCGGCCACTGCGACAGGCGCTTGATCACCGCCGCGGCGGTGGCCGGGATGTCGAAGAACTTCAGGTCGACGAACACCCGCTTGTTGCGCGCGGCCAGGGTCTCCAGCACGTCGAAGTACTCGCCCGAGGCGAGCAGCTCCATGCCGATCTTGTAGAACCCGACCGTCTCCCCCAGCCGGTCCACCCACGCCAGCGCCTCGTCGCGGCCCGGCACGTCGAGCGCGAAGATCAGGCGCTCCTCGTCACGCAGCGGCAGCGGGGCGCGGCTCACGGCGCGTAATCCAGCGCGGCGCGCTTGGCGTCGTGGCGGGCCTGGCGCGACTGCGAATAATCGTTGTTGAACTGCGCCGGCTCGAAGCCGCCGTAGGTCGGGTTGGGCAGCATCCACCAGCGCTCGCCAAACCAGTCGTGGTACTGCTGCAGCAGCACATCGCGCCCTTCATTGGTGTTGGCGGTGACTTCGACGAAGTCGCCCAGTTGGTCGCCGAACTGCATCAGCACGCGGTATTGCTGGCCGGCCAGGCGGCGGCGGCAGTTCTTCTCGCTGCCGGCCTGCTCGCAGTCCTTCACCACCGTGCCCAGGCCGAGGAACACGCTGTCATCGGCGACCGGCAGGCCTTCGGCACGCAGGTTGGCCAGAGTGGCCTCCTTGAGGTGCACGGCGCGGTTGGAGATGTACAGCAGGGTCACGCCCTTGGCATTGGCGGCCTTGGCGAAATCGACCACGCCGGGAATCGCCCTGGCCTTCTTCTCGGCCACCCACTGGTCCCAGCTGAGTTCATCGTATTCCTTGCCATCGCGCACCAGGCGCGCCTGGTAGGGCGAGTTGTCCAGCACGGTCTCGTCCACGTCCAGCACCACGGCCGGCTTGAGGCCCTTGGCGGCGTTGCCGCGTTCCTCCGGTACCAGCGCATCCCAGTTGGCTTCCTTCAGCGCCTTGTCCAGGTGGTCGGCGGCGGCACGGTAGGTCTGCTCGGTGATCGCCCGGTATTCCTGCGCGCGCTGCATCCACAGCACGGCGTTGAGGTTGTC
This sequence comes from Stenotrophomonas sp. P5_A8, assembly GCF_056400545.1. Taxonomy (NCBI): domain Bacteria; kingdom Pseudomonadati; phylum Pseudomonadota; class Gammaproteobacteria; order Lysobacterales; family Lysobacteraceae; genus Stenotrophomonas; species Stenotrophomonas sp. P5_A8. The sequence continues at coordinate 3,184 of NZ_JBFULB010000047.1, forward strand.
GTTGGCCGCGACGGCGGCATCGCCGGCGGCGGCCGGGGCGCTGGCGGGCGGCGGGGCAGCTTCGGCCGGGGCTTCGGTGCGCTTGCAGGCACTGAGCGCCATCACGGCGCAGGCAAGCACGGACAGGGAAACAGCAGCAGTACGACGCATCGGGGTCACCAGCAACAAAGTCGCGCCAGTTTACCGGCTTGTCCGGCGGCAATCATGTGCGGTGCGGGCCTCGGCTATGCTGCACGCCCCTGAAACACCGCCGAGCGCCCCATGACCGATGACCCCCAGACCCCCGCCCTGCCCGTGCTGAGCGCGGCCCAGGCCCGCGCCCTGGGCTGCCTGATCGAGAAGGAGGCGACCACGCCRGACGCCTACCCGCTGACGGTCAACGCCGCCCAGGTGGCCGCCAACCAGAAGACCGCACGCGAGCCGGTGATGGCCTTGTCGGCCGGCGATGTGCACCACGCGCTGCGCCAGCTGGAAACGCTTGGCCTGGCGCGCCAGCAGTTCTCCTCGCGCGCCGAGCGCTACGAGCATCGCGCCGGTGCCGCGCTGGACCTGACCCGCCAGCAGTTGGCGATCGTGGGCCTGTTGCTGCTGCGCGGCCCGCAGACGGTGAACGAGCTGCTGACCCGCAGCGAGCGCCTGTTCGCGTTCCAGGATGCCGAGGAACTGCGCCACCACATCGAACGCATGATCCAGCGCGGCCTGGCCGTGCTGTTGCCGCGCGCCAGCGGCCAACGCGAAGACCGCTACATGCACCTTCTCGGTGGACCGGTGGATGGGCAGGCGCTGGCCGAGCAGTACAAGTCGGCAGCGTCCAGCGGCGGCAGTGCCGTCGCGGGCAACCCGGCGCTGGAAGCGCGCGTGCAACAGCTGGAAGCCACCGTGGCCGAGCTGCAGGAACAGCTGGCCGACCTGCGCGCGCAGTTGGGGGGGTAAAAGGCAGCCGAGCATGGCTCGGCTCTACCCATGGCCGACCGATGGTAGCGCCGAGCCATGCTCGGCTCCGCGGCAACAGGCACCGCAGCCCTACCGATGGTAGAGCCGAGCCATGCTCGGCTACGCGGTATCAGGCACCGCGACCCTGCCGGTGGTAGCGCCGAGCCATGCTCGGCTGCGAGGTAACAGGCACCGCGACCCTGCCGATGGCAGAGCCGAGCCATGCTCGGCTGCACGGCAACAGGCACCGCGACCCTGCCGATGGTAGAGCCGAGCCATGCTCGGCTGCGCGGTATCAAGGGGCCGGCGCACCCGGCGTGGCGAACAGCAGCACGACGTCCCCGCCGTGCGGCGGCGGCAACAGCAGGTCACCGCGGTCTTCCATGCCCAGCTTGCGCAGCAACGCGGCCGAGCGCAGGTTGTCCGGCGAGACGATGCCGTACAGGTCCGCATGGCCCAGCACATCGCGTGCGTAGTGCATCACCCCGCGCGCGGCTTCGAACGCGTAGCCGTTGCCTTCGTACTCGGACAGCAACGCGTAGCCGATGTCCGGCGCCGGCAGTCCATCGCGGCGCACCAACCCGGCATTGCCCAGCCAGGCCCCGTCGCTGCGACGGATGATCGCGTACATGCCAAACCCGTTGAGCGTGTAACTGCCGAGCACACGCTCGGCGGTGTAGTCGCGCGCCTGGGCCAGGGTGCGCACACCACGGTCGGCGATGTTGCGGATGAAGCCCGGCGCGTTGAGCAGGGCCAGCATGTCGGCCGCATCGTGGTCGGGATCGATCAGGCGCAGGTGCAGGCGGTCGGTCTGGATCAGGGCGGACATGCGGATCACTGCAGAGGACGATGCCCCGATTGTGCAGTGCGCGCCGCGAACACGGTAGAGCCGACCGTTGGTCGGCTGCTCTTCGACCGGACATAGTGCAGCCGACGCGCCTCGGAACGGCAGCCGACCAACGGTCGGCTCTACCGTGTGTTGGGTCAGTCGAACAATGCCTGGATCGCGGCCAACCCCGCACTCGCGCGCTCTTTCTTGCGCGCGGCGTCGGCGACGGGATCGGCGCCGTCGCGCTGCATTTCCTCGGCCGGAATCTCGTCGAAGAAACGACTGGGCTTGAGCCGCACGTGCTCGCCGAACTTGCGGGTGAGCTTGCTGTAACTCATCCACAGCTGCACCTTGGCGCGGGTGATGCCCACGTACAGCAGGCGGCGTTCTTCCTGCAGGTTGCCTTCATCCAGGCTGACCTGGTGCGGCAGCACGCCGTCCTCACAGCCGATGATGAACACGTACGGGAATTCCAGGCCCTTGGAGGCGTGCATGGTCATCATCCGCACCTGGTTGCCGCCATCGTCCTTGTCGTTGCGCGACAGCAACGCCAGCTGCGCGGCCAGGTCGGCGGTGGTGGCGCCGCGTGGGCCGCCTTCAAACCACTGCGCCAGTTCTTCCAGGTTGCCCAGGCGACGCTGGTAGACCGACTCTTCCTTGCATGCGCTGCGCAGCTCGGAGACCAGCCCCGATTCCTTCACCAGTTTGCGCACCAGGTCGCCGGAACTGAGCTTGGGCATCTCCGCACGCAGGTCGCRCAGGATGTCGGTGAAGCGGCTCAGTCCATTGGCCGCACGTGGCGGCAGCTGCGACAACGCACCGATCGCTTCGGCGGCATGGGCCATCGGCAGCTCTTTTTCAGACGCCAGCTCGGCCAGCTTGGCCAGCGTGCCGGCGCCGACTTCGCGCTTGGGCGACTGGACCGCGCGCATGAACGCCGTATCGTCGTCGGGGTTCACCAGCAGGCGCAGCCAGGACAGCGTGTCCTTCACTTCCTGGCGTTCCAGGAACGCGGTGCCGCCGGTGATGTGGTACGGCGCGCGCACCAGCTGCAGGGCCTTTTCCAGCGGCCGCGACTGGAAATTGCCGCGGAACAGGATGCAGAAATCGCTCCACGGAATCTTCTTGGAGGTGGCCAGGAACGAGATCTCCGCCGCCACCTTTTCTGCCTCGTGTTCGCTGTTTCGGCATTCCCACACGCGGATGCGCTCGCCGTCGGCCTGGTCGCTCCACAGCTTCTTCAGGTGTTCGTGCGGGTTGTTGGCGATCAGCGCATTGGCCGCGCGCAGCACACGGTTGGAGCAGCGGTAGTTCTGCTCCAGCTTGATGATTTCAAGCGCCGGGTAATCGCGCGCCATCTGCTGCAGGTTTTCCGGGTTGGCGCCACGCCAGGCGTAGATCGACTGATCGTCGTCGCCCACGCAGGTGAAGTTGCCCTTGCTGCCGGCCAGCTGCTTGAGCAGCCGGTACTGCGCATCGTTGGTGTCCTGGCATTCGTCGACCAACAGGTAGCCGATGCGCTCGCGCCAGGCCACCGCGATCTCCGGGTTTTCTTCCAGCACCTGCACGGGCAGGCGGATCAGGTCGTCGAAGTCGACCGCGTTGAAGGCGGTCAGGCGCAGCTGGTAGCGCTCGTAGACGCTGGCCGCTTCCTTCTCACGGTTGCTGCGCGCCGCGGCCATCGCCTGCTCTGGCGAGAGGCCGGCATTCTTGGCGCGCGAGATCAGGTTTTTCACGTCCTCGATGTCGTCCGGCTTGGCGCCGTACATCAGGTCCTTGACCTGCGAGGTGGCATCGTCCGCATCGAAAATCGAGAAGCCGCGCTTGAGCCCCACCGCCGCGTGTTCGATCTGCAGGAACTTCAGTCCGAGGGCATGGAAGGTGCAGATGGTGACATCCTCGGCATCCCCGCCGTGCAGCCGCTTGGCCACGCGCTCGCGCATTTCCTTGGCGGACTTGTTGGTGAAGGTGATCGCCGCGATCCGCCGCGCCGGGTAGCGCTTGGTGGCGATCAGCTGGGCGATTTTCTCCACGATCACGCGCGTCTTGCCGCTGCCGGCGCCCGCGAGCACCAGCAGGGGACCTTCGCAGTGCAGCACTGCCGCGCGTTGGGGGGGGTTGAGACCGTGCATGCCATCTCCGTGGGAGGGGCATTGTACCGGGCCGCCCGGCTAGCCGATCCGGTTGACGCCGACCCGGGCAGCCGGTATTGAGGACGTCTGTCGAGCGCAGGGAGGTGGCACGTGATCGGGCGTCTTACGGATCGACGGTTGTGGGTGGTGGTCGCGGCCATGGCCGTCTCGCCGGTGCTGGCACAGCCCCAGGTGGCCGACCTGCGCGCGCGGGAAGTACTGGGCAGTCCGGCCTTCCTGGCCAACCACCCGGACATGCGCTACCGCCAACTGGGTCACCAGGCACAGGTGGAGGGGCGGATGGGCGAGGCGCGCAGCCACTTCCAGGCCGCTGCGCGGTACGCCGACAAACTCTCGCAGGCCGCCCTGGCCGARATGTGGTGGACCGGCCAGGGCGGCGCGCTCGACCGGGCCATGGGGTATGCATGGATGGATCTGGCCGCCGAACGCGGCACGCCGTTCCTGCTGGCCCAGCGCGAGCGTTACTGGGCCGCGCTGGATCCGGCCGAACGCCAGCGTGCGGTCAGCGAGGGGCGGACGCTGTATGCCGAGTTCGGCGACCCCGCCGCCCAGCCGCGCCTGGAGCGCGAGCTGCGCAGCGGGCTGCGCACGGTCACCGGCAGCCGCACCGGCGCCGTGACGGCCAAGATGGACATGTTCGTCCGCGACAAGCGTGGTGCGCGCGTGGTGGACCCGGACACGTTCTACCAGGACGGGTACTGGCAACCGACGCGGTACTGGCAATGGAAGGCGGAGGAACTGGCCCAGGCCGGGCGTGGCAACGGTACGGTCGATGTCGGTGCGCCTACGACCGTGCCCGGCCCGGCCGACTGATCGGCCGATAGCCTGTCCAGGCCACGGAGCGGATAAAATCCCCGCATGGCCAAGCTCTATTTCTATTATTCGGCGATGAACGCCGGCAAGACCACGACCCTGCTGCAGTCGGCGCACAACTACCACGAGCGGGGCATGCGCGTGGCCATCCTGACCCCCCGCCTGGACGACCGTGCCGGGCGTGGCGTGGTGGCCTCGCGGATCGGGCTGAAGGCCGATGGCGTGGCCTTCGACCGCGACACCGACCTGCAGTGGCTCATCGCCCAAGACCTGGAGGCCCACGGCAAGCTCGGCTGCGTGCTGGTGGATGAAGCCCAGTTCCTGACCCGCAGCCAGGTCTGGCAGCTCAGTGAAGTGGTCGACCAGCTGCGCATCCCGGTGCTCTGCTACGGGCTGCGTACCGATTTCCGCGGCGAGCTGTTCGAAGGCAGCCAGTACCTGCTGGCCTGGGCCGACGAGATGCAGGAGATCAAGACGATCTGCCACAGCGGCAAGAAGGCCACCATGACCGTGCGCGTGGACGAGCACGGCCACGCCGTGCAGGACGGCCCGCAGGTGGAGATCGGCGGCAATGAGCGCTATGTGTCGGTCAGCCGCGCCGAGTTCAAGAAGATCACCCGCGGTGAAGGAAAAATCGACCCGGCGCAGGCCAAGCTGCCGATCTGATCGTCACCCGGCCGTAGCGCCGCGCCATGCTCGACGTGCCAGGCAGCGTGTGGCGGATCGTCACCCGGCCGTAGCGCCGAGCCGTGCTCGGCGTGCCAGGCAGCGCGTGGCGGTGATTGCTGCGCCGAGAGCAGCCGAGCATGGCTCGGCTCTACCCTCCCCCCATGGAGCGGCGTGCGGTGCCGGGGGCCGATCAATACAACGTGCGTTCCGGCGCGCCCTTCGGCGGCGGGCTGTACTGGTACAGCCAGGTTTCGGTCAGGGTCTTGCCGCCGCTGCGCAGGTACAGGCGGATGTCGATCTGGTCGGTGGAATCGTCCGGCGGGACCAGGTCGAACATGGCGCGGTAGCCCTTGATCTCGCGCAGCGGACGCGCCGAGACGATCTCCACGCGGCCACGGCTGGCCTGGACCACCGCTTCGACCTCGCCCTTGTCGATCAGCGCGGCCAGTTCGCCACCTTCGAAATCGACCGCGAAGCGCCACGAGAAGTACGCGCGCTTCTTGCCGATCACCCCGCCCAGGCCGGTGCGGCTGGCCACGCAGTGGGCCAGCGGCGGGTGCGCGGGCGGTTCGGCGCCCCAGTACAGGCGGTAGCCAAGCAGCAGCTCCTGGCCGGGCTGCGGTTTGGCCTCGGGATTCCAGAACGCCACGATGTTGTCGAAGGTTTCATCGACGGTGGGGATCTCGACCAGCTGCACCGAGCCCTTGCCCCACTGCCCCTTCGGCTCCACCCACAGGCACGGGCGCTTCTCGTAGAAGACGCCGTCGTCCTGGTAATGGTCGAAGTTGCGGTCACGCTGGAGCAGACCGAAGCCACGCGGGTTGTTGTCCACGAACATGTTGAAGCGCAGGTTGTGCGGGTTGCACAGCGGACGCCAGATCCACTCGCCGCCGCCGGTCCACATCGACAGGCCGTCGGTATCGTGGATTTCCGGGCGCCAGTCCCAGTCCATGCGGCGATCGTTCTCGCCGACCTGGTACATGCTGGTGCACGGGGCGATGCCGAGCCGCTCGATCGCCTTGCGCGGGTACAGCGCGCAGTCGATGTCCATCAGCAGCACATCGCCGTTGGTGATCGCGAAGCGGTAGGCGCCGGCCACGCTGGGCGAATCCAGCAGCGCATACACCACCAGGGTGTTGGAGTCTGCCGCCGGCTGTTCCAGGTAGTAGGCGATGAAGTCCGGGAATTCCTCCGGCTTGCCCATCCCGGTGTCAATCGCCAGGCCACGTGCGGACTGGCCGTACTGGCCTTCCTTGCCGACCGCACGGAAGTAGCTGGCGCCCAGGAACGCGGCGAAGTCGCGGTCGGTGTCCTGGCGGGTGTTGAGGCGGAAGCCGGCAAAGCCGAGGTCGGCCGGCAGGTGGCTGCCCGTCAATCCGCTCTTGCCGTAATTGAACGCCGCCGGATCGTAGGCCAGCTCCTGCGCGGTGCCATCGACCACGTCATACATGCGCACCGGCGAATGGAAGTACAGGCCCAGGTGGAAGAACTTGGCCTGGTACTTGCCGGGCTTGTCGGCCCACAAGGCGTGGTCCTGGCGATAGCTGATCGACTGGTACTGGTCCCAGTCCAGCGCCTCCAGCGGCCCGGGCAGGGTGCGCTTGTGGCTCTGGTAGGCGGCCTGCGACAGCGCGCGCGCCTGGCCCTTGAGGGTGGCGAAATCGAACGGCTGCGGCTGGCCGAGCCGGCGCAGCCCGAGCTGGTTGCCCTGTGCGGCACAGGCCGGCAACGCGGGGAAGCCGATCGCGGCCAGGGCCAGGGAGGCATTGCGGATGAAGTCGCGACGTTGCATGCAGGCAGCGCTGGCAGGAAAGGGCCGGCCATCATAGGCAGAGGAACGTTAATTCGCCGAGGTGGTCGCGGCGTGACGTTCAGCAAACCCGCCGCTCACCGCAGCGACGCCAGCGCCGGCGCAGCGCAGGCCCGGAGGGCCTGGTCGATACCGCGCAGCACGGCGCCGCCCTGCGGACGTTGCGCCTGCACCTCGGTCTGTAGCTGCAGCAGGGCCTCGCGGCCGCGCCACGGCGCCTGCGTGCAGTGCAGCGCGGCCAGGGTGGTGCGTGCCTGCCAGCGCAGTTCGATGCTGGCCGGATCGGGCGCGGTGCCACCGGCTACCTGCTGCAGCGCGCGCCGCGCTTCCACGTCCTGGCCCATGCGGACCAGGTTGCGGCCCCAGGCCAACTGCAGCGCCTGCTGCTGGGTGGCCGCTTCCGGCCCGCCCTGCGCGCTGCGCCGCATCAGCTGCGCCAACTGCTCACCGGCCTGGTGCGGGTCGCCGTAGGCGCTGGTGACCTCGGCCATGAGCCGGTCGGCGCGCTGCACCGAAGGCGCATGGTCGCCGCGCTGCGCAGCCTGCCACTGGCGGCCCTCGTGCAATGCCGCGAGCGCGGCCTGCCAGCGCCCGGCCTGCGCCAGCGCGGTGCCATAGTCGTACAGACCCTGCGGCAACAGGCCAATGCAGTCCGGTTGGCGCCAGATGGCCACGGCACGCTCGAAGTCGGCGACCGCTTCGCTGCTGTCGCCGCGCTCCAGCGCAAGACGGCCCAGCGCATGCCAGCTCAAGCCGGTGTCGCGGTGCTGCTCGCCCAAGGCGCGGCGGGTCAGCGCATGCACCTGGTGCAGCAGCGCGGTGGACTGCTGCAGATCGCCGCGCTGCATTGCCAGCACCCCACGCAGGCGCCGGATCGACAGCGTCTCGGGATGGTCCGGACCATACAGGCTGACCGCGTCGGCCCAGGCGATGTGCAGGTTCTGCTCGGCCGCGTCCAGGTTGCCCTGCACGGCGAGCGTCTCGCCGAGATGCCGACGCAGTGCGATCAACTGCGGCAGGCGCTCGCCGGCCCGCGCCTGCAGCAGCTGCAGGGCCTGCTGGTAGCCGGCCAATGCCGCCTGCGGGCGGCCGTCGTCGCTGTCCAGGGCAGCCAGATCGGCCAGGCTGTCGGCCGTGCCGGGAAGGTCGTGCAGGACCTCGCGACGCAGCGCCAGCGCCTGTTCAAAGCCTGCGCGCGCCGGGGCACGGTAGCCCAGCAGCTGCTGGCACCGGCCGAGCTGGGTGTGGTACTCGGCCACCTGGCTGGGCAGCGCCGTGCGCTGCTCGGCGGCCAGTGCCTGCATCGGGGTCATGTGGGTGACGCATTCGCGCGAGCGTCCCAGCATGCGCAGCGCCCGCCCGCGCTGGGTCACCGCTTCCAGTTGCAGCGGCGGCGGCACGTCGTCGACCTGTTGCAGCAGCGCGCGTTGGCGGTCCAGGGTCTGCAGCGCCAGCTGGTAATCGCCCATGCCGATCCGCAGCCGCCCGATCACCCCTTCCAGGTCGGCCAGCGACAGCGGCTGGTCGGCCAGTTCGGCCTCGCCCCGCTGCTGCCCGGTCGCCAGCAGCTGGCGCACGTCGAAGCTGCCATGGCGCACGCTGGCGGCACGGTCGAACAGGCTCACGGTGAAATCCTGCATGGCCTGTGCGCGGACGATCTCGCGCCGCGCCTGCTGCATCTGCCACAGCGCTACGCCCGCCAGGCCGAGCAGCGCCAGCGCGCATGACGCGCCCAGCGCCACGCCCCAGCGATGCCGGCCCAGGTACTTGTGCAGGCGGTAGAGGGTGCGCTGCGGCCGCGCGTGGATCGGTCGGCCTTCCAGAAAGCGTCGCAGGTCCTGCGCCAGCGCTTCCACCGAGGCATAGCGCTGTGCCGGTGCCTTCTGCAGCGCCTTGAGCAGGACGGTGTCCAGATCACCGCGCAGGCGCCGGGCCAGTCGCCGTGCCGCCGTCGTGGGCGGTGCATCGGCGCTGCCGCGCAGCACCACGGCCGAGGCCCGCGGCGCATCCACCTCCAGAATCGAGCGCTCCCATTCGGCATCGCTCTGTCGACGCAGCCGGTAGGGTTTGCGCCCGGTGATCACCTCGTACAACACAACACCGAGCGAATACACATCGGTGAGCGTGGTCATCGGTTCACCGCGCACCTGCTCGGGCGCGGCGTAGTGCAGGGTGAAGGCCCGCGCGTCGGTCAGCGGATGCTGCGCGGGGTCACGCCCGTCTTGATCATCAAGCAGCTTGGCGATGCCGAAATCGAGCAGTTTCACTTCGCCCTCGGCGGTGACCAGGATGTTGGAAGGCTTCAGGTCGCGGTGCACGATCAGGTTGGCGTGGGCGTGGCTGACCACCTCGCAGACCTGCAGCATCAACGGCAGGCGACGCTCCAGCGGCAGTTGCAGGCGCTGGCAGTAGTCAGTGATCGGTTCGCCTTCGACGTAGGCCAACGCCAGGTAGGGCTGGCCCTGCAGGTCCACGCCGGCGTCCAGCAGTTCGGCCAGGTGGGGGTGCTGCAGGCGGGCCAGGATCTCGCGCTCGCGGGCGAAGCGCTGGCGCAGGCCGGAGTCGGCGTAGCCGCTTCGCAGCAGCTTCAACGCGACGCGGCGCTGGTACAAACCGTCGGCACGCTCGGCCAGCCAGACCTCGCCCATGCCGCCCTCGCCCAGCGGCCGCAGCAGCCGGTAAGGGCCAACCAGGGTGCCGGCGCGGCTGTCTTCCGGCGCGGCCGTCCACAGCGGCTGGGCCATGAACTCATGGCTGTCGCGTTCGTGCGCCAGCAAGCGTTCCACGTCCCCGGCCAAGGTCGGATCGGCCGCGCGCAGCTGGGCCAGGCGCAGCTCGCGCTGGGCCGGGGGCAGTTCCAGCAATTGGTCCAGCAGCGTCGACAGCTGCCGCCAGCGCACCGCTTCCATCGATCCACCCCCCGAACGATGTACCGCCGCCCGCGCCGCCACGCAGGGCCGTCATGCCCCCTCGATCAGTCTTCGCGCACCGATGCCAGCAGGAACATGCGGGCCTTCTGCCAGTCGCGGCGGATGCTGCGTTCGGAGCGCTGGCAGAGGTCGGCGATTTCCTGCTCGGACAGCCCGGCGAAATAACGCAGTTCCACCACCTTGGCCAGGTGCCCATCCACCGCCTGCAGCCGCGCCAGTGCCACGTCCAGTGCCAGCAGGTCCTCGTCCATGCGCACGCCGCTGCTGCTGTTTTCCGGTATTTCCGCCACCCGCTTGAGGTCGCCGCCGCGCTTGCGCGCCAGCCGGTTGCGCGCGTAGTCCACCACCACGCTGCGCATCGCCGAGGCGGCGTAGGCGAAGAAGTGCGCGCGATCTTCGAAGCGGGCGGTACCGCGCGCGCCGAGCAGTTTCAGGTAGGACTCGTGGACCAGCGAGGTCGCATCCAGGGTGCGCCCCTGCTGCCCGGCCAGCTGGCGCCGGGCCATGCTGTGCAGCTCCTGGTAGAGCAGGGTCAGCACCCGGTCCAGCGCAGCGCGGTCGCCCGCACGGGCTGAATCCAGCCATACGGTGATATCCGGGCCCTCGTCCATCGCACACCCCCGCCGGTGACGTTGGCCGGACTATACCCCCGCCAAGGCGACAGGCATGCGAGGGTTCAACGCTGGCAGTGGCTGCACCAGACGCTGGCGCGCTGGCCGATGGTGGCGTGCCGCAGCAGCCGGCCGCACTGGCGGCAGGGCTCGCCTTCACGGCCGTAGACCAGCAGCTCCTGCTCGAAGTAACCCGGCGCCCCGTCCGGATTGATGAAGTCGCGCAGGGTGGTACCGCCGCGGGTGATGGCGTAGGCCAGGATCTGCTTCACTGCATCGGCCAGGCGCTGGTAGCGCTCGCGGGAGATCTTCCCGGCCTCGCGCAGCGGGTTGATTCCGGCCATGAACAGGCTTTCGGCAGCGTAGATGTTGCCCACCCCGACCACGATGCCCTGGTCCATCAGGAAGGTCTTCACCGGCGCCTTGCGGCCCCGACTGCGCTGGAAGAGGTAATCGCCGTTGAAGGCCTCCTCCAGCGGCTCCGGGCCCAGCCCGGCCAGCAGTGCGTGGGTTTCCCCGGCCGGTTGCCACAACAGGCTGCCGAACCGGCGCGGGTCGTTGAAGCGCAGCAGGCGGCCGTTGTCCAGGCTGATGTCGACGTGGTCGTGCGCACGCACGGGGGTATCACCGGGCAGCACGCGCAGGCTACCGGACATGCCCAGGTGCAGCAGGGCGCTGCCGATGGCGGTATCGAGCAGCAGGTACTTGGCGCGGCGGCGCACGCCTTCGATCGCCTGGCCGGGGAGCAGGGCGCCGATCTCATCGGGAATCGGCCAGCGCAGGTCGGGGCGGCGCAGGATCACGCCGTGCACGCGGCGGCCTTCCAGGTGCGGGGCCAGACCTCGGCGGGTGGTTTCTACTTCGGGGAGTTCGGGCATGGGGAGATTCTAGCGAGCCGGCGACAGACTGGGCGCGCGGCAATCAACGCGGCGGCGCGGCCAGTTCCTTGGCACTCAGATACCCGTCGCCATTGGCATCCTGCTTATGGAACCGCTGGATCAGGGTCTGCCGCTGCTGTTCGCGGGTGATCGAGGGACCCTTGCCGCCGGGCAGTTCATCGGCGCTGAGCACGCCATCGCCGTTGCGGTCCATGCGCTGGAAGGCATACATCATCCACTGCACGTATTCCTCGACGCTGACGCGGCCATCACCGTCGGTATCCATGCGCTGCAGGTAGCTGCCGGTATCGGCGACCTGCGCCTGCACACCGGTGGCGGCGAGCAGCAGGGCGAGGCAGGAAAAACGCCGCACGCGGCGGCGTTTTTCACAGGCATCGGGTGCAGACCGGCGCACCGGTCAGTGCGCCGTCAGTGCATAGCCCTTCAGGCGTGCGGCATAGGCCTGCAGCGCGGCGATGCCGCTTGCCTCGGCTTCGTGGCACCAGGCCTGCAGCAGCTTGAGGCGTTCGGCGGCGTCGTTGCCGCGCGCTTCCAGCAGGGCCGCCAGGCGCGCGCGGTGCTCGACCAGCACGCGGATGCGCGGGCGCTGTTCCACCCAGGTGCTGAGCTGGGCGCGGCAATCGGGCTTGAGCCAGCGGCCATCGTTGACCAGGCCACGGCGCATGCGGCGCGGCAGCAGCTTGCGCAGCTTGGCGCCGGCCATCGACGCCTCTTCGCGCAGGGCCGGGACGAACACGTTGCGCTGGTAGTCGGTCATCGCCTGGAAGCGGTGCGACAACAGGGCCTTGAGGGTTTCAGCGTCGGGCACGGTGATGTTCGGGCGCACGTCCATGGACGGTGCCACGCGCAGCACCTTGGCCAGGCGCAGCGCCTGCAGGCCGCGGATGGCCGCCCAGCCGATGTCGAACTCCCAGCGGCGCATGGAGAAACGCGCCGAGCTCGGGAAGGCATGGTGGTTGTTGTGCAGCTCTTCGCCGCCGATCCAGAACGCCCACGGGGTCAGGTTGGTCGAGGTATCGGCCGATTCGAAGTTGCGGTAGCCCCACCAGTGGCCGAGGCCGTTGACCACGCCGGCGGCCCAGAACGGGATCCACGCCATCTGGATCGCCCACAGGGCCACGCCGGGCAGGCCGAACAACAGGCTGTTGATGGCCAGCAACGCGACCGGGCCGAGGTTGGCGTGCGGGGTGTACAGGTGACGCTCGATCCAGTCGTCCGGGGCGCCACGGCCGTACTGCTCGATGTCCGCACGCATCGCGCGAGCTTCGCGGTACAGCTCCACGCCGCGCCAGAACACCATGCCGATGCCCTTGGTGACCGGGCTGTGCGGGTCTTCGTCGGTTTCCACCTTGGCGTGGTGCTTGCGATGGATCGCCACCCACTCCTTGGTGATCATGGAGGTGGTGAGCCAGGTCCAGAAGCGGAAGAAGTGGGCGATGAGCGGGTGGAAATCCACGCCACGGTGCGCCTGGCTGCGATGCAGGTACAGGGTGACGGCGAAGATGGTCAGCTGGGTGAACACCAGCAGCACCAGCGCCATCCCCCACCAGCCGAGGCCGACGATACCGCCGGTCAGGAAGTTGAGGAGCGTATCGAGCATCGCAGGACTCCGGGCCGCGGGCGGCCAGCAAGGAAACGGGTACACCTTCGAACATGATGGGGCCTGACGTTGCAAACTTCATCCATCTGATGCGATTTTTGCGCAGTCATTCAGTTGTTTCCCCTCTTCGTGAGCATGCCCCCGCATTCATGACAGTCGCAGCCTCCACGGCGCCCGTCGCCGCCAACGCCCCCCTGATCGAGCTGGACCGCGCCTGTGTGATCCGTGGCCAGGTCCGGGTCCTGCACGACCTCAGCCTGCGCATCGCCCAGGGCCAGCACACCGCGCTGCTGGGCCCCAACGGCTGTGGCAAGTCGTCCTTCATCAAGCTGATCACCCGCGAGCTGTACCCGCTGGCGCATGCCGACGGCAGCGTGGCGGTGCGCGTGCTCGGGCAGAACCGCTGGCAGGTGGACCGCCTGCGCTCGCAGCTGGGCATCGTCACTGGCGACCTCAGCAGCAACCTGGCCGACATGCCCGGACTGACCGTGGAAGACGCGGTGCTGTCGGGGTTCTTCGCCAGTTTCGTGGTGCCCGCCTTCCGGGAAGTCACCGACGCCATGCGCGAGCGGGTGCGTGAAACCCTGACGCTGACCGGCGCGCTGCCGCTGCTGCAGCGCGGCTATGCCGAACTGTCGGCCGGTGAAACCCGGCGCGTGCTGATTGCCCGTGCGCTGGTCAACCGGCCGCAGGCGCTGCTGCTGGACGAGCCGTCGACCGGGCTGGACCTGATCGCCCGCCAGCACCTGATCGCCACCCTGCGCAGGCTGGCCGCCGAAGGCATCACCCTGGTGCTGGTGACCCATCACATCGAAGAGATCATCCCCGAGATCGAGCGCGTGGTGCTGTTGCGCGGCGGCAGGATCCTCGCCGACGGCAGCCGGCACGACCTGCTGCGCGACGCGCCGCTATCGGAGGTGTTCGGCGGACCAATCCAGGTGATCGAACACGAGGGGAGGCTGAGCGCCTTTGCCGGATAAACGCCCGTAGTCATGCGTGGCTGGCAAGGTGCACGGACCCCGAACGATAGAGCCGCGCCATGCGTGGCTGGCAGGTGCACGGGCGCTGGACGCAAGGCAGCCACGCATGGCGTGGCTCTGCCAGGGGAAACGGAGGCAATCGCCTCCGTTTCCCGCCTTCCCTAGAACTTCACCGCCACCGCGCGCGATTCGATCGGCGCCATCCGCCCCTGGTCCTGCAACTGCAGGTCACGCAGTTCGAACGGTGCCGCATACCCGCGTGGCAGTGCGACGCTGGCGAACGGCAACTGCAGCTCGGCATTGCCGGCCTTGTCGAACCACGCCGCACTGTGCGCCTGCGCGACCGGATGCAACTGGCCATCCGGCCCGGTGGCATAGAGCGTGCCGCGTGCCTCGTACCGCCCCGGTGCACCGATCTGCAGCGGCAGCGTCACCGCACGACGGGCACTGTCCACTGCGACCTGACCACTGAAGCGCGCGGTCGGCTGGGCCACGGCGAAGGCGACCTTGGCATCGCGTTGCACCCCGTTGGCGCTGACGAAGGCCTGCAGTTCCCACAAGCCCTGCACCCGGCCGATGTCCTGCGGAATCGTCACGCGCGCGCGCAGGCCCTCCTTGCCGGCCACCAGCGGCACCGGCCAGCCGCGCCCGTCGGGCGC
>NZ_JBFULB010000048.1:0-17810 GCF_056400545.1 Stenotrophomonas sp. P5_A8
GGCCAGCGCCTGGCTGCCCTGCCCCAGCGCGGTGGCGCCGACGCCGTCGGCGATGGCACCGGCGCCGGCGGCAAGTGCGCCGGCACCGTCGATCTTCGCCGCGTCGCTGTTGTTGCCCGCGCCGWCGGCCTTGAAATAGCGGGTCGCGCCTTCGGCGGCGACCGCAACCTTGTCCAGCTGTGCCTTGTTCACCGCGTCGGTGGCGGCGGTGCCGGCGGCCACGTTGGTGACCTGGCGTTCCTTGCCGGCATCACCGACGGAGACGGTGTTGACGCGGTTGGCCTTCGAGCCTGCGCCGAGCGCAACGCTGTTATTGGCCGAGGCGGTGCTGTTGCTGCCGATCGCCACGGCATTGGTGCCGGACGCGGTGGCGTTGCCGTCGACCACGCAGCTGTCGATCACCGAGCTGTTGAGCACCACGCAGTTGGCATTGCCGCCCACTTCCACCGACTGCGCCTGCGCACCTGGTGCGAACCCGGCGATACCCGCTCCCAGCGTCAATGCGATGGCGGCCGACAGCAGCGACGTGCCGCGCGTGTCGGTGGATCGTCGCTGGTCGATGACCACGCCGGCGGACTGGCTGCTGGCCAATTCCGAGGCAACGACCATCTGCCCCAGTGCTTTGTTCCAGACCTTGCGATAAATCCGATTCATCGATGCGACTCCTGAGTGGGCTGGTTTTGGGCAAAGCGACGCCAACGCCGGACCGCATGGTCCAACGTCCCCTGGGGGCGTTTACTCGCTTGATTTAGTGCGTTGCGCCGAATGGCTCGCTACAGACGTACAGCCGACTCGCCATCCATGCGGTACTGCAGAACTGAATGCTTCCGAAATGAGCAATCAGTGTTAACGCACCGTGGCAAGAACGTCAACACTTTGACTCTCAAAAACTCATGACCGCCAAATCCGTCACAAAAACGGCGCAAAACACCCTTATTTCGTTAGTTTCATGTGAGTAATGGTCATAACGCGGTTTCACACTGAAACACGCTGTAACTCATTGCTGGGGATCATTTTCCGCTGCGCACAAAAAGAAACCGCCGGGAGTGCCGGCGGTTTCTTCACGCGGTTTTCACCGCATCGACAACGGGCGCGTGCGCAGTATCAGCCGCACCATACGCGTGCGTTCCGGAACATGCGCAGCCATGGGGAATCGCCCTGCCATTCGCTTGGACGCCAGCTCAGGTTGAGTGCGCGCGGGGTGCGTTCGGGATGCGGCATCATGATGGTGACCCGACCGTCGGTGTTGGTCAGGCCGGTGATGCCGTCCGGCGAACCGTTCGGATTGAGCGGGTACTGGGTGGCCACGTTGCCATCGCCATCCACGTAGCGCAATGCAACGCGCGCCGCGGCCTGGTCCACGGCCGTGGCGAATACCGCCTGGCCTTCACCGTGGGCCACGGCCACGGGCAGGCGCGAGCCGGCCATGCCACGCAGCAGGATCGACGGCGATTCCACCACTTCCAGCAGTGCGGTACGGGCTTCGAACTGCTCGCTGCGGTTGCGGCGGAACTGCGGCCAGTGCTCGGCACCGGGGATGATGTCCTTGAGTTGGCTCATCATCTGGCAGCCGTTGCATACGCCCAGCGCGAAGCTGTCCTGGCGTGCGAAGAAGCCGGCGAAGGCATCGCGCAGCGCGCTGCGCTCCAGTACCGAGGTGGCCCAGCCACGACCGGCGCCGAGCACGTCGCCGTAACTGAAGCCGCCACAGGCAACCAGGCCGGTGAAGTCGGACAACGCGACGCGGCCTTCGATCAGGTCGCTCATGTGCACGTCATACGCGCTGAAACCGGCACGCTCGAAGATGTTGGCCATCTCGATCTGGCCGTTGACGCCCTGCTCGCGCAGCACCGCCACGCGCGGACGCGCGCCGGTGTTGATGAAGGGCGGTCGCCCCTGCGCATCCTGCGCCCGCGACACGGGCACATCCATGTACGGCGCTGCCACATCTTCATTGATGTCGAAGCTGAGTTTCGGCTTCAGGCCCGGCGCGTTGAAGTTGCGCGCGATCGCACGCTCCTGGTCGGCGCTGTCCGGGTTGTCGCGCAGCTTCTGCATGGCGTGGGTGACCGACCACCAGGCATCGAACAGCGCTTCCCAGCGCCACTCCACCAGGCTCTCGCCCTGCAGCGACACCCGCACCACCGGGGCGGTGGTCGGGCGCGCGATGCGCTGGGCGCATTCGGTCAGCGCATGCCGCTCGACCAGGTCGGCAAAGGCCGCGCGGTCTTCCCGGGCGATCTGCACCACCGCCCCCAGTTCTTCATTGAACAGGCTGCGGAACGGATCATCGCCCCAGGCATCCAGGGTGATGTCCAGGCCCAGGCGCGAGGCGAAGGCCATTTCGCACAGCGCGGCAAACGCGCCGCCATCGCTGCGGTCGTGGTAGGCCAGCAGCAGGCCGGACTGGCGCGCATCGCGGATCAGTTCGAAGAACGCACGCAGGCGCTGTGCATCGTCCAGGTCCGGCGCCGCCCCGGCGAAGGCCGGCAGGGCGCTGTGGTCGGCATGCACCTGGGCCAGGATCGAACCGCCCAGGCGCTGCTTGCCGGCGCCTAGGCCGATCAGCCACAACTCGCTGTCGGTGTCGCGGTCGAGCAGCGGGGTCAGCTGTGCGCTGGCGTCGGCGACCGGCGCAAAGGCGGTGATCACCAGCGACACCGGCGACACCGACTTGTGCGCCTGGCCATCGGCCTGCCACTGGGCCTGCATCGACAGCGAATCCTTGCCGACCGGAATGCTCAGGTCCAGCTGCGGGCACAGTTCCATGCCCACCGCGCGCACTGCGTCGTACAGCAGCGCGTCTTCGCCCTCGTGGCCGGCCGCCGCCATCCAGTTGGCCGACAGCTTCACCGTGTCCAGCGCGTCCACCGGGGCGGCGCACAGGTTGGTGATCGCTTCGCCCACCGCCATGCGCGCCGATGCGGCCGCATTGAGCAGGGCCAACGGAGTGCGCTCGCCGATCGCCATCGCCTCACCGGCGACGGTATCGAAACCGGCCAGGGTGATGGCCACATCGGCCAACGGCAGCTGCCACGGGCCGATCATCTGTTCGCGCGCGGTCAGCCCGCCAACGCTGCGGTCGCCGATGGTGACCAGGAAATTCTTGGACGCCACCGACGGGTGCGCGAGGACGCGCAGGCCAGCTTCATGCAGGTCCAGCCCGGCCGTCTTCAGCGCCGGCCAGCGCGGTGCCGGCGGGTGCGTGGCATCGCGGTGCATCTTTGGTGCCTTGCCGAACAGCACGTCCATCGGCAGGTCGATCGGCGCATCGGCCGGCGTATTGCCCACGGTCGCACCGTAGGCCACGACCAGGCGTTCTTCGGCGGTGGCCACGCCAACCGCGGCGAACGGGCAGCGCTCGCGCGCGCACAGCGCGGCAAATTCGGCCAGGCGCGCCTGCGGTACGCCGAGCACGTAGCGCTCCTGCGATTCGTTGCACCACAGCTGCATCGGCGACAGCGACGGATCGTCGGTGGGCACCTTGCCCAGGTCGATCACGCCGCCCACGCCGGAGTCGTGCAGCAGTTCCGGGATCGCGTTGGACAGGCCGCCGGCACCGACGTCATGGAACCAGCGGATCGGGTTGTCCAGGCCGAGCGCGACGCAGCGGTCGATCACTTCCTGGCAGCGACGCTCCATTTCCGGGTTGTCGCGCTGCACGCTGGCAAAATCGAGGTCTTCGGCGCTCTCACCCGACGCCACCGAGCTGGCGGCACCGCCGCCGAGGCCGATCAGCATCGCCGGGCCACCGAGCACGATCACGGCATCGCCCGGCTGCAGGCGCAGCTTCTCGACCTGGTTCTGGTCGATCGCACCGAGCCCACCGGCGAGCATGATCGGCTTGTCGTAGGCGCGGGTCAGGCCCTGCCCTTCGGGCAGCTCGAAGCTGCGGAAATAGCCGAGCAGGTTCGGGCGGCCGAATTCATTGTTGAACGCGGCGCCGCCGAGCGGGCCGTCCAGCATGATGTCCAGCGCCGGGGCCATGCGCGGGTTGAGCGCGCGCGGCGCTTCCCACGGCTGCGGCAGCGTCGGGATGCGCAGGTGCGAGACCGAGAAGCCGGTCAGGCCGGCCTTGGGCTTGCCGCCGCGGCCGGTCGCGCCTTCGTCGCGGATCTCACCGCCCGCACCGGTGGCCGCACCCGGGAACGGGGCGATCGCGGTCGGGTGGTTGTGCGTTTCGACCTTGATGCAGAACGCCGAATCGACCACCGCTTCGCTGCGGTACTCGCCGCTGGCCGGGTCCGGACGGTAGCGCGCTGCCGGGAAACCGGCGACCACCGCGGCGTTGTCGCTGTAGGCGCTCAACGTGTGCTGCGGGGTCTGCTGGTGGGTGTTCTTGATCATCCGGAACAGCGAATGCGACTGGTCGGCGCCGTCGATGGTCCAGCTGGCATTGAAGATCTTGTGCCGGCAGTGCTCGGAATTGGCCTGCGCGAACATCATCAGTTCGACGTCCGACGGCGTGCGGCCCAGCTCGCCGAAGCGCTGGCGCAGGTAGTCGATCTCATCCTGGGCCATGGCCAGGCCGAGGCGGCGGTTGGCCGCTTCCAGGTCCTCCAGCGCGATCCGCTCCAGTTCGCCACGGGCCGGCGCGCTGAACAGCGCCTGCGCCTGTTCGGCCTGGGCCAGTACGGACTGGGTCATCGGGTCGTGCAGGGCGCGGATCACCGCTTCCTGCGCGGCGGCATCGGCCGGCCAGCCGGCCAGGTCGATGCGCAGGCCACGTTCGACCCGTCGGATCGGCTGCCCGGCACCACGCACCAGTTCGGTGGCCTTGCTCGACCACGGCGACAGCGTGCCCAGGCGCGGCACCACGAAGCGCGATACCGCGCCGTCTTCACGCCCCGCCAGGTCCGGCTGGGCCTCCAGGATCCGGCTCAGGATCACCGGGTCCGGGGCCGCATCGCCCTCGGTCTGGATGAAGTAGACATGCCAGGCACCGGTGATGCGCAGATCGGTGGCCAGGGACTGCAGGCGGGATTCAAGACGTTCGCGGCGGAACGGCGAAAGGGCGGATGCGCCCTCGAGGACCATCATGTCCGGGGAACCGTGGTTGGAAACGGGCCCACTATTGTACCCAAGTCCACCGCCGCGGCCGCCCCGACCGCTGACCGCCGCCCGTAGGCCTTCACGGCCGAACCATGCGCTGGTTCACGGATTGCTGGCGGAATGCATGACAACGTTATCACCACCTGGCTGGCCTGCTTTGCGGCCAGGTCCTCGTCCGCCCCCACTGCTGTTGCCGGCCTCTCCCCGGCGCCCGGACCTGCTGCACGCKGGCCGCCCCACCCGGCGGCCCGCGCCCATCACTAGATCGGAGTAAGACCATGCCTGACCCGATGATGCGCAGTGCGGTGACATCGATATCCTCCCTTGCGGCAGGCCGCCGCAAACGCTGGCTGCTGGCCCTGGCCCTGGCTGCAGCCGCCGCGACCACCACCCCCACCCTGGCGCTGGCCGCGAACTGTACCGGGGCCCCGGAATGGAACCCGGCGGTGATCTACCTGTCCGGCACCACCCTGCAGAAGGGCGGCGTGCTGTACCGGGCCAACCAGGACATCTGGAACGCCCCGCCCGACCACCCCGCTGGCGCGCCCTACTACACCAACCTGGGCGCCTGCGATGGCAGTGGCAGCAACCAGCCGCCCAGCGTCAGCCTGACCTCGCCCGCCGCGGGCGCCAGCTTCACCGCCGGCAGCAGCATCACCGTCAGTGCCAACGCCAGTGACACCGACGGCAGCGTCAGCAAGGTCGAGTTCTTCCGCGGCGGCACCTCGCTGGGCATCGACACCAGCGCGCCGTACAGCGTGACCTGGGCCAACGCGAGCGCCGGCAGCCACACCTTCAAGGCGGTGGCCACCGACAACAACAATGCGGTGACTTCCTCCACCACGGTCAGCGTGACCGTCACTGCCGCCAGCAACGACACCACCCCGCCGAGCGTGCCCGGTGGCCTGGCCTCGCCCTCCAAAACCGCCACCACGGTCAACCTGGCCTGGAGCGCGGCCACCGACAACAGCGGCGGCAGCGGCGTGGCCGGCTACGACGTGTACCGCAACGGCAGCCTGGTCGGCTCGCCCAGCGCCACCCAGTACACCGACGGCGGACTCACCGCCAGCACCGCCTACGCCTACACCGTGCGCGCACGCGACAACGCCGGCAACGCCTCGGCGCAAAGCGGCTCGATCAGTGTGACTACCGCGGCCGGCGGCGGCGGCGGCAGCAAGCGGGTGATCGGGTACTTCACCCAGTGGGGCATCTACGGGCGCAATTACCGGGTCAAGAACATCGACACCAGCGGCTCGGCCGCGCGCCTGACCCACATCAACTACGCCTTCGGCAACGTGCGCAACAATCGCTGCGAAGTCGGCGTGACCCAGGCCTCGGACCCGAACACCGGGGTGGGCGGCGATGCCTTCGCCGATTACACCAAGGCCTTTGGTGCCGGCGAGAGCGTGAGCGGTGGCGCCGATACCTGGGACCAGCCGCTTCGCGGCAACTGGAACCAGCTCAAGCAGCTCAAGGCCAAGCACCCGAACGTAAAGGTGCTGATCTCGCTGGGCGGCTGGACCTGGTCGCGCGGGTTCTCCAGCGCGGCGCAGCCCGCCAACCGCCAGGCCTTCGTCGCCTCGTGCATCGATGCCTACATCAAGGGCAACCTGCCGGTCACCGACGGCGCCGGTGGCGTGGGCGCGGCGGCCGGTGTGTTCGATGGCATCGACRTCGACTGGGAGTATCCGGTGGCCTGCGGGCTGAGTTGCGGCACCCCGGCCGACAACGCCAACTACACCGCGCTGCTGGGCGAGTTCCGCCGCCAGCTCGATGCGGTGCGCCCGGGGCTGTTGCTGACGGTGGCGGTGGGTGCGGGCATCGACAAGGTGCGCGTGACCGACCCGGCCGCGTACCACCCGTACCTGGACTTCATCAACGTGATGACCTACGACTTCCACGGTGCGTGGGATCCGCAGACCAACCATCACTCGGCGCTGTTCGACTCACCGGCCGATCCGTCCACCGGCGACCAGAAGCTCTACAACAGCAACGATGCGATGGAGGCCTTCCTCAGCCGCGGCGTGCCGGCGTCCAAGTTGAACCTGGGCATCGGCTACTACGGGCGCGGCTGGACCGGCGTGGCCAGCGGCAACAACGGCCTGTACAAGAGCGCCAGCGGCGCCGCGCCGGGCACGTATGAGGCCGGCATCGAAGACTGGAAGGTGCTCAAGAACCTGGCCTGGCCGGGCTACACCGACAGCGTCGCCAAGGCCACGTGGATCTCCAACGGCACCACGTTCTGGAGCTTCGACACCCCGGCGATGGTCACCGAGAAGATGGGCTACGTGAAAACCCAGGGACTGGGCGGCGCGTTCTTCTGGGAGTTCAGCGGGGATGACGCCCAGGGCACGTTGACCAAGGCGATCCGCGACGGGTTGAACTGACGGGGAACCGACCCACGGTCGGGCATGCCCCCTTACAACAACGCCCCGGCGATGCCGGGGCGTTGTTTGTTTCAGCGGCTGCCGCCGGCGGTGATCCGCTCCAGCGCGGCCTTCAGCTGTGCCGGCGGCACGTAGCCGCCGAGCTGGGTGCCATCGGGCGCAAAGATCGCCGGGGTGCCGTTGACGCCCATCTGCTGGCCCAACGTGTACTGCATGGCCACCGGATTGGTGCAGTTCTTCGGTGTGACCGGCTTGCCGGTCTTGGCCGCGGTCAGCGCCTGCTTGCGATCGGCCGCGCACCACACCGAGATCATGTCGGTGTAGTCCTGGCTGCCCAGGCCCATGCGCGGGAAGGCGAGGTATTCCACGCTGATGCCGTTGCGGTTGAGCTCGGCGATGTCCTGGTGCAGCTTGCGGCAGTAGCCGCACTCGATATCGGTGAACACACTGATGGTGTACTTGGCGTTGGGCGCGGCGAACACGATGCGCTCGCTCTGCGGCACCTTCGCCAGCAGCTTCTGGCGGTAGCTGAGCAGGCCGGCGCTGCTGACCGGCGCCTTGTTCTGGATGTCGTACGGCTGGGACTGCATCAGGTAGCGGCCGTCATCGGTCACATACAGCACCTGCCCGCCCACCAGCACCTCGCGGAAGCCCGGGAACGGCGCCGCGCCGATGTAGTCCGGGGTGAACTTGGGGTCCAGCTGCTGCAGCGCCTTGCGCACGCGCTGGTCGGCGTTGCCGTCGGCCGGGGCCGCCGCACTGGCCGGGGCCGACGCGCCCTTGCTGGCGGCCGGAGCGGAGGGCTGCTGCGCGCAGGCAGTCAGGCTGAGCGCGCCGAGGAGCGCGGCAATGGCAACACGGAGCATCGAGCGATCCGGGGACAAAGAAGATGGCGCTGATTCTCGCACAGCCGCCCACACCCGCAGCTGGACCGCAGTGGAACAGTGACCGGCGTCAGCTGCCGCGCCGCCACTACCTCAGCCGCGCGGATGGTGCCTGGCGTGCAGTTTCTGCAGGTGTTCGCGCGCCACCAGGGTGTAGATCTGGGTGGTGGACAGCGAACTGTGGCCCAGCAGCATCTGCAGCGCGCGCAGGTCCGCGCCCCGGTTGAGCAGGTGGGTGGCAAAGCTATGGCGCAGCCCGTGCGGGCTGATCCGGACCGGATCGATCCCGGCCAGCACCGCGTACTTCTTCACCAGTGCCCAGAACTGCTGGCGGCTGAGCGGCTGCAGCGAGGGGGCCACGAACATCGGCACCGACCCGTCCGCACCGCCTGGCACCGTGCGCTTGCCGGCCAGCTGCGGGCGCGATTCGGCCAGGTAGCGCTCCAGCCAGTGCTGGGATTCCTCGCCCAGCGGCACCAGGCGCTCCTTGCTGCCCTTGCCGGTCACCCGCAGCACGCCCTGGCGCAGGTTGACCGCGTTGGCCGGCAGTTCCACCAGCTCGCTCACGCGCAGCCCGGCGGCGTACATCAGCTCCAGCATCGCCCGGTCGCGCAGGCCCAGCGGGGAGGCGATATCCGGCGCATCCAGCAGCGCGTCGATCTGGCTTTCGGCCAGCGCCTTGGGCAGCAGCCGCGGCAACCGCGGCGGGTCCAGCAGCGCGCTGGGGTCCTCGCTGCGCTGACCGCGCCGCAGCGCATCGGCGAAGAACGCGCGCAAGGCAGACAGCAGCCGCGCGTTGCTGCGTGGCGACCAGCCATGCCGCGCGCGCCAGGCCAGGTAATCGAACAAGCCGGCCCGATCGATCGCGGCCAGCCCGCCGCCGGCCCCGTCACGCCAACGCGCCAGCCCTTCCAGGTCGCGCCGGTAGCTGTCCAGACTGGCGCGCGCCAACCCCTGCTCGGCCCAGATCGCATCGAGGAAGCGCTGGATCAGCAGGTTGTCGTCGTCGCGCAAGGGCGGCAGCTGCTGGACCAACTGACGGCGCAGCGCGGGGGTAGTGGCATCGGACATGTCACCAGCATACGGAGCCGGGCGCATCGCAGCCATCGAACCGACGCCAGCGCGCAGGTATGCTCGGCCCATGGCCACCACCGTCCCCAGCGCAACCGCCGACCGCCCCGCCACGCTGCTGCTGTGGCGCCTGCTGGCCCTGCTCTACGACCTGTTTCCCGCGCTCGCGCTGTGGATGCTGGTCGGCACCGTGTTCACCGTGGCCTACACCCTGTCCGGCCACGCCGAGCGCGAGAACATACCGGCCTTCAGCGCCCTGCAATGGCTGCTCTGGCTGTGCTGCTGGATCGTCACCGGCCTGTACGCCACGTTGAGCTGGCGTCGCGGTGGCCAGACCCTGGGCATGCGCCCATGGCGGCTGCAGGTGACCACGCCCGCTGGAACGCCCCCCACCCGCCGCCAGTTGTGGCTGCGTTACAGCGTCGGCACCGTGTCGCTGCTGCTCGGCGGCCTGGGTTTGTGGTGGACGTTGATCGACCGCCAACGCCTGAGCTGGCACGACCGTGCCAGCGGCACTCGGGTGCGACGCCTGCCGAAGCGGTGAAACCACGCAACGCGTGGAGGCTGACTGTTGGGTCGGCATGGGGGCC
The DNA here is from genome assembly GCF_056400545.1 of Stenotrophomonas sp. P5_A8. Lineage (NCBI taxonomy): Bacteria > Pseudomonadati > Pseudomonadota > Gammaproteobacteria > Lysobacterales > Lysobacteraceae > Stenotrophomonas > Stenotrophomonas sp. P5_A8. Next base: position 9,985 of record NZ_JBFULB010000048.1, read on the forward strand.
ATTGGCATTTGATTGCCGCGCGAGGGGCAGCCACGCATGGCGTGGCTCTACCCGGCCGTTCTGCGATCGCGTTGTTCCGTGCCGGCAGGCCTGGTGCTGGTCGGGGGCGTATACGGCGCGCTGGGGCGACGCTCTCCCTCCTCGCACACGACAAACCGTGCAGAGAGGGTCAGGCAGCCCCCTCCAGGACCGTGCACGGCATGGATGCCGTGAACGAGCCCCCAGGGAGGGGTTTACGGCGTGTCGTGGATGGGGCTGCCTGGCCCTCTCCCGCGATAGCCGGGAGAGACGCCTCCCCTCCGCCATCCGCCTTCCACCATGAGCAACACGCAGGACCCCAGCGGCTGAATTACCCCGACTTGCGCCGGAACAGCATCCCCGACACGGCCAGCATCACGATCGGCGGCAGCGCGTAGGCGATGCGGTAGTCGAACTTCAGCGCACCGGCCATGCGGCCGAAGAACAACTGCAGCAACCAGAAGCCCAGCGCGAACAGGATGCCCAGGAACAGCCGCTTGCCCATGCCGCCACTGCGCAGCGACCCGAACGCGAACGGCACCGCTGCCAGGCACAACGCCAGCACGTTCACCGGATAGAACCACCGGCTCCAGTAGATGTCTTCGTAATCGCGCGAATCCAGCCCGTTGCGCTTGCGGTACTCGATGCTCGTGCGCAGATCCATCGCCGTCAGGTTGCGCGGCTTGGAAATACCGCTGGCCAGCGCCGCCGCATCCAGGCGCGAATTCCACGGTTCGGATTCCACCGTCTCACGCGTCGCCGAGCGCTCGCCGAACGTATCCCGGCGCACTTTCTTCAGCACCCAGCCGTCCTTGTCATGCTCGGCCGAGCCGGCATAGGTCAACGAAGCCAACCGCCCGTCGTCACCAATCTTGTACAGCCGTACATCGCGCAGCACCAGCTTGGTGCCACCGCCGGGCAGCAACTGCTCATCGCCCGCGCCGGCATTGAGGAACGTATCGCCCTCGCGCGCCCACACGCCCGAATACCGCGCCACGGCCATGCTGTTGCCCCACTTGGCGCTCATCTTGATGTCGTCGGCCCGGCTCTGCGCCCACGGCGCCAGCGTCTCGCCGCTGAACACCATCACCGCCGTCAGCAACGACAGCGCGATCGCCACCGACGCACTCAGGCGTTTGCGCGACAGGCCAAGCGCACGCAGCGCGGTCAGCTCCGAGGTCGCCGCCAGCTGGCCCAGGCCCATCAGCGAGCCGATCACCGCCGCCGTCGGGAAGAACGTGTAGGCCCGGCGCGGCACCGTATACAACACCCACGCCGCCGCATGGCCCAGCGTATAGCTGCCCTTGCCGACGTCCTTGAACTCGCCGGAGAACGCCATCACCACGTCCAGGCCCACCAGCACTGCCCAGGTCAGCAGCACGGTGCTGAAGACCGCCCGGCCGAGATAGAGATCAAACCGCATCGGGTGAAGCTTCATGCGGTCCTCCGCGGGCGCGACAGCTTGCCATCACGCAGGTACATCCAGATCGCCAGCGCCAGCAGCGGCAGGCTCAGCCACCACAAGCCGACACTGCCGGACAATTTTCCATCGGCGATCCAGCGCGTGCCGATGAACATCAGGTTCATGCCCACCATGTAGGCCAGGAACGCCAGCATCATCCGCCCGTAGCGCTGCTGGCGCGGCGAACTGCGCGCCAGCGGCAGCGTCATCAACGCAAAGGCCAGCGCGATCAGCGGCGGGGTGATGCGCGAATGCAGCTGCGCCTGCGCGGCCGGGCGCGCATCGCCGAACAGCTGCCCGGTCGGCAGCAGCTCCGGGTCGTCCTTGTCGCGGGTGTCGGCGCCGTCGGGCATGGCCACATCGTTGCGCGCGAAGGTCATCAGCTTGTAGTCCAGGGCGCCGTTGGCCGGGCCTTCGACCTGGTGGCCGTCTTCCAGCTCCAGGTAGCGCTGGCGGGCGCCCTCGAAGAACATCCGGCCGCGATCGGCCGACACCACCTCGATGCGGTCTTCCTTCTGCCGCTGCATGAACACCTTGCCCAGCTGGGTGCCATCGGGCGATACCGAGGACAGGTAGACCACCCCGCCATTGGGCAGGGTAGTGAATTTGCCCGACTCCAGGCCGGCCATCACCACACTGCGGTTGGCCTCCTCGATCATGGTCTCGCCGGTGCGGTCGGCCCACGGCCCCAGCCACAGCGAACACAGGGCGATCAGCCCCACCACCGGCAGCACCAGCATCAGCACCGGGCGCAGCAGCCGCTTCGGGCCCACCCCGATCGCGGTCAGCACCGCCATTTCCGAGTCGCGGTAGAGCCGTGCGGTGGCCAGCATCAGCCCCAGCATCAGCGCCAGCGGCAGGATCAGCGGCATGTAGACGATGAACTGCAGGCCCAGCTGGGAGAACAGCAGGCGGGCGGGCAGGCGGCCGTCGGCGATGTTGCCGAGGATGTCCACCAGGACACCGCCGACACTCACCACCAGCAGAACGATGAGGGTGGCCAGGAAACTCTGGACGAAATCACGCAGGAGATAGCGATCGAGCTTCGACATGGGGCGGTGGTTTAAACTCTCGGATTCGTTCGCGATGCTGCCCAGTCTACCGACGGGACGTAAACAGCTCGCGATTGTACGGATTTGCCAACGGAATCTGATCAATGGCCCTGGAATTCACCCTGAACCACGCAACGCCGGCCTCGGCCGCGTTCGATTGCGTCATCGTCGGCGCCTATGCCGACCAGACCCTGAGCCCGGCGGCACAGGCCCTGGACACCGCCTCCGGTGGTCGCCTGTCGGCCCTGGTGGCCCGCGGCGATGTCGGCGGCAAGACCGGCGCCACCACCCTGCTGCACGACCTRCCCGGCGTCAACGCGCCGCGCGTGCTGGTGGTCGGGCTCGGCGAGCCGGCCAAGTTCGGCGTCCCGCAGTACCTCAAGGCGGTGGGCGATGCCAGCCGCGCGCTCAAGAGCGGGGTCAACCACCACGCGCTGCTGACCCTGACCGAGATCGAGGTCAAGGGCCGCGATGCCGCCTGGAACATCCGCCAGGCCATCATCACCGCCGACCACGCGGCATACCGCTACAGCGCCACGCTGGGCAAGAAGAAGGTCGAAGCGCCGGGCCTGACCCAGCTGGCCATCGCCGGCACCGACACCCAGGCGCTGGCGCAGGGCCAGGCCATCGCCGCCGGCGTGCAGTACGCCCGCGAGCTGGGCAACCTGCCGCCGAACTTCTGCACCCCGGCCTACCTGGCCGAGTCCTCGGTGACGTTCGCCCAGGCCCACGAGGGTGCCGAAGCGGAGATCCTGGACGAGCACCAGATGGAAGCGCTTGGCATGGGCTCGCTGCTGGCCGTGGCCCGTGGCTCGGCCAACCGCCCGCGCCTGGTGGTGCTGAAGTGGAGCAACGGCGGCGACGCCAAGCCCTACGTGCTGGTCGGCAAGGGCATCACCTTCGATACCGGTGGCGTCAACCTGAAGACCCAGGGCGGCATCGAAGAGATGAAATACGACATGTGCGGCGGTGCCAACGTCATCGGCACCTTCGTCGCGGCGGTCACCGCCAAACTGCCGCTGAACCTGGTGGTGGTGGTGCCGGCGGTGGAAAACGCCATCGACGGCAACGCCTACCGCCCGTCGGACGTGATCACCTCGATGTCGGGCAAGACCATCGAAGTGGGCAATACCGACGCCGAAGGCCGCCTGATCCTGTGTGACGCCCTCACCTACGCCCAGCGCTTCGAGCCGGCCGCGCTGGTCGACGTGGCCACCCTGACCGGCGCCTGCCTGGTCGCGCTGGGCCACCAGACCGCCGGCCTGATGACCAAGCATGACGACCTGGCCAACGAACTGCTGGCCGCTGGCGAGCACGTGTTCGACCGCGCCTGGCGCCTGCCGCTGTGGGACGAATACCAGCCGATGCTGGATTCCAGCTTCGCCGACGTCTACAACATTGGCGGTCGCTGGGCCGGTGCGATCACCGCCGGCTGCTTCCTGTCGCGCTTCACCGACGGCCAGCGCTGGGCCCACCTGGACATCGCCGGCGTGGCCAGCGACGAAGGCAAGCGCGGCATGGCCACCGGTCGTCCGGTCGGCCTGCTGAGCCAGTGGCTGCTGGACCAGGTCGCCCGCGCCTGATGCCCTGCCCGATCGCGGCCGCCTGGCGGTGGCCGCGATCCCGCCCGGCCTGGCGCCGGGTTCTCCCTCCGCTCCAGGCCCTGCCATGTCCCGTGCTGATTTCTACCTGATCGCCAAGCCCCGCTTTCTGACCGAGCCCTTGCGCCTGGTCTGCGAACTGGCCCGCAAGGCCAACGACGCCGGGCTGTTCACCCTGGTGCTGGCACGCGACCAGGCCCAGGCCGAGGAGCTGGACGAGCTGCTGTGGGCGTTCGACAACGACGCCTACATCCCGCATCAGATCGCCGGCGAAGACATGGACGAGGAAGAGGCACTGGTGCTGATCGCCGTGCCCGGCACGCCAGCCCCGGCGCGCCCGCTGGTGATCAACCTGCGCGATGACCCCTACCTGGCCGAGTGCGACCGCGTGCTGGAAGTGGTACCGGCCGACCCGGAAGCGCGCGAGCCGTTGCGCGAGCGCTGGCGCCAGTACAAGGCGCTGGGCTTTGACCTGAACAAGTACGACATGTAACCCGCGCGGCGCCCCTCGGGCCGCCGCCGCACCCGGAGCCTCTTGATGCGCCTGTTGATCGCCCTGATCTTCCCCTGGTTCGCCTTCTTCACCATCGGCCGCCCGATCGCAGGCATCCTCTGCCTGATCCTGCAGATCACGCTGATCGGCTGGCTGCCCGCCGCGATCTGGGCCGCCTACGCGGTCTCGCAGTTCCATACCGACCAGAAGATCCGTCGCGCCCTCGGGCGCTGAACTTCCGGCACCCCACCTTTCGTCTTCGATCCTGGTTCCCGCATGACCCAACTCGCCCCCAGCTACGACCCCAAATCCTTTGAAACCGAGTTGTACGACTCGTGGGAGAAGGCCGGCCATTTCAAGCCGTCCGGCAAGGGCGAGCCGTACACCATCCTGCTGCCGCCGCCGAACGTAACCGGCACGCTGCACATGGGCCATGCCTTCCAGCAGACCCTGATGGACGCGCTGGTGCGCTATCACCGCATGCGCGGCTACGACACGTTGTGGCAGGTGGGAACCGACCACGCCGGCATTGCCACCGAGATGGTGGTCAGCCGCAACCTGGCGCTGGCCGGCCAGGGCGAGACCCGCGATTCGCTGGGCCGCGAGGGTTTCATCGAGAAGGTGTGGGAATGGAAGGCGCAGTCCGGTGACACCATCGAGCGCCAGATGCGCCGCCTGGGCACCTCCAGCGACTGGTCGCGCAGCACCTTCACCATGGACCCGCAGCCGTCCGAGGCGGTGATCGAAGCCTTCGTGCGCTGGCACGAGCAGGGCCTGATCTACCGTGGGCAGCGCCTGGTCAACTGGGACCCGGTGCTGAAGACGGCCATTTCCGACCTGGAAGTGGAAAGCGTGGAAGAAGACGGTTTCCTGTGGTCGATCAGCTACCCGCTGGCCGATGGCAGCGGCACCCTGACCGTGGCCACCACGCGTCCGGAAACCATGCTGGGCGACACCGCGGTCATGGTGCACCCCGAAGACGAACGCTATGCGCACCTGATCGGCAAGATGGTGAAGCTGCCGCTGACCGACCGCGAGATTCCGGTGATCGCCGATGACTATGTCGACCGTGCGTTCGGCACCGGCGTGGTCAAGGTCACCCCGGCGCACGACTTCAACGATTACCAGGTCGGCGTGCGCCACAACCTGCCGATGATCAACCTGTTCACCCCGACGGCGGCGATCAACGACAACGCCCCGGAAAAATATCGCGGGCTGGACCGTTACGAAGCGCGCAAGGTGATCCTGGCCGAGCTCGAAGACTTCGGCATCCTGGTCGAAACCAAGGCGCACAAGCTGCAGGTGCCGCGGGGCGATCGTACCCAGCAGGTGATCGAGCCGTACCTGACCGACCAGTGGTTCGTGAAGATGGACGTGCTGGCCAAGCGCGGCCTGGAGCTGGTGGAGAACGGGTCGATCCAGTTCGTGCCGGCCAACTGGATCAACACCTACCGCCACTGGATGGAGAACATCCAGGACTGGTGCATCAGCCGCCAGCTGTGGTGGGGCCATCGCATCCCGGCGTGGTTCGACGAGGCGGGCAACTGCTACGTCGGTCGCGACGAAGCCGAGGCACGCGCGAAGAACAACCTTGCCGCCGATGTCGCCCTGCACCAGGACAGCGACGTGCTGGAGACCTGGTTCTCCTCGCAGCTGTGGCCGTTCTCCACCCTGGGCTGGCCGAACGAGCAGGCGATGGACGCGCGCGGTTTCGAGCGCTACCTGCCCTCGGCGGTGCTGGTCACCGGCTTTGACATCATCTTCTTCTGGGTGGCCCGCATGATCATGGCCACCGACAGCTTCACCGGGAAGATTCCGTTCAAGGACATCTACATGACCGGCCTGATCCGCGATGCGCAGGGTCAGAAGATGTCCAAGTCCAAGGGCAACGTGCTCGATCCGTTGGACATCATCGACGGCATCTCGCTCGAGGACCTGATCGCCAAGCGCACCACCGGGCTGATGAAGCCCAAGGACGCGCCGAAGATCGAGAAGGCCACCCGCCGCGAATTCCCCGAGGGCATCATCGCCCACGGTGCCGATGCGCTGCGCTTCACCATCGCCGCGCTGGCCACCCACGGCCGCGACATCAAGTTCGACATGAGCCGCGCCGAGGGCTACAAGAACTTCTGCAACAAGCTGTGGAACGCCAGCCGCTTCACCCTGATGAACACCGAGGGCAGCAGCTTCACCGGCGTGCCGCAGCCGCGCACCGATGCCGAGCGCTGGATTCTGTCGCGGCTGGCGGCGGTGTCGACCGAGGCGCAGACGCACTACGCCAACTACCGCTTCGACCTGCTCGCGCAGTGCCTGTACGAGTTTGCCTGGAACGAGTTCTGCGACTGGTTCCTGGAACTGACCAAGCCGGCGCTCAACGGTGCCGATGCCGACGATGCCAACAGCACCCGCCACACCCTGCTGTACGTGCTCGAAGCGCTGCTGCGCCTGCTGCACCCGCTGACCCCGTTCGTCACCGAGCAGCTGTGGCGCCAGGTCGCCCCGCGCCTGGGCATCACCGAGGACACCCTCTCGCTGCGTCCGTACCCGACCGCCGAGGAGTTCGCCGGGGATTTCGCCCGCGCCGAGGCCGACGTGGAATGGGTGAAGTCGATGGTCAACGCGCTGCGCCGCGTGCGCAGCGAATTGAACGTGCCGCCGTCCAAGCAGGTCAGCCTGCTGCTGCAGGGGGGCAACGACGACGACCGCGCGCGCATGACCCGCTTCACCTCCTCGCTGTCCTTCCTGCTCAAGCTGGAGCGCATCGAGTGGCTGGCCAACGGCAGTGACACCCCGCCGGCCGCAGCCGCGATCGTGGGCGATCTGACCTTGCTGGTGCCACTGGAGGGCTTGGTCGACCTGGGCGCCGAACGCGCGCGCCTGGACAAGGAAATCGCCCGGGTGGAGTCGGAGAAGGAAAAGAGCGAGACCAAGCTGGCCAAGTTCACCGACAAGGTGCCGGCGGCGGTGGTCGAACAGGAGCGCGTGCGCCTGGTCGAATGGACCGCCCAGCTGGACGGCCTGCGCGGACAGCGCGCGAAGCTGTAATCGCCGGGAAGCCACCCGGATACCGGAACACGGCGTGGGTTGGAGGTAGAGCCACCCCATGGGTGGCTGCTCTCCGTGGCGGGTTACGTGCAGCCACCCGTGGGGKGGCTCTACCAGGGTTGCGTGCAGCCACCCATGGGGTGGCTCTACCAGGG
>NZ_JBFULB010000049.1:0-17808 GCF_056400545.1 Stenotrophomonas sp. P5_A8
AAGGCAGCCAAGGCAGCCAAGGCAGCCGACCAACGGTCGGCTCTACGGGGCTTGGATCCCCTGTGCGGAGCGCCGGCCAGCGGCCGGCGCCCGCCAGCATCACTTTGCCTTCAGGACGACCTTGGTGCTGATCGCGGTTTCGTTCGGGATGGTCTTGGTGTCGGCCCAGTCGCCGCCGCCCACGCCGAAGTCCAGGCGCTTGACCGTGGCCTTGCCGCTGAGCACCGGCTGCGCGCCCGGGGTCCAGGTAAAGGTCAGGGTGACCGGCTTGCTGACCCCGCGCAGTTCCAGGGTGCCGTCGGCGGCGTACTGGTTGTTGCCCAGTGAACGGAATTTGCTGGCGCTGTATTTGGCCTGGGCGAACTTGCCGACGTTGAAGAAGTCCGCGCCCTGCAGGGTCGAATCCCGGTCGCTGTTGCCGCTCTTGGCGCCGGCCAGCGGAATGGTCACTTCCAGCCTGGAACCGTCCAGCTTGGCGGGGTCGAAGCTGAGCGTGGTGTCGAAGCCCGGGAAGGTGCCGGTAAAGACCTCACCGTCGTACTTGGTCGCAAACGCGAGCACCGAGCCGGGGGCCTGCACGTAGTCGGCGGCCAGCACCGGTGCGGTGGCGAGCAGGCCGGCGAGGGCGGCGGCGACCGCGGCGGGGGAGTTGAGCTTGATGTTCATGGTCAATCCTTCTGGGGGGAGGCAAGCCAGCGCTGCGGGAGCATGCGCGCAAGGGTGGCATCGCGTTGGTAAAAATGGTGGTAAAGCGCGGCGCCGGCGTGGGYCAGCACCACCGCGATCAGCAGCCAGAAACCCCACTCGTGGATGGCGTGGGAGACCTGCGTGACGCGCTCGTCCGGCCCGCTCAGCTTGGGTACCTCGACCAGCCCGAACCAGCGGAATGGACGCAGCCCGCTGGCCGAGTCGTACAGCCAGCCCGACAGCGGGATGGCGAACATCAGCACATACAGCAGCGTGTGCGTGGCCGAGGCAATGCGTTCCTGCCAGGTCGGCGTGCCCGCCACCGGATCGGGCGCGCCGGCGTACAGGCGCCAGCCCAGCCGCGCGACCACCAGGGCCAGCACGGTGATCCCGATCGACTTGTGCATCGTGTAGATCCAGAAGTACTTCGGGGTCTTGGGGAATTCGCCCATGGTCAGCCCGACGATGCCCAGGGCAAGGATCAGCAGGGCGATCAACCAGTGCAGGGTCTGGCTGACGCCGCCCCAGCGGGTGGCGGTGTTCTTGGCGGTCATGGCGTGGTCTCCTCGACCGGCTGTGGGGATACGGGGGTGGCCGGTGCGGGCTGCGGATCGGTGGCGCTGCTGTCGCGAACGGCTTCCGCTTCGATCCGCAGCTGCACCTCGTCGCCGATCATCGACGGCCAGCCGGCAACGCCGAACGCGCTGCGGCTGAGCGTAGCGGTGGCCGAGAAACCGGCGGTACGGCGGAATGGCGGCAGCGGGTGGCGTTTGAGTGCATTGAGGGTGACTGCCAGGGTCACCTCGCGGGTCACCCCATGCAGGGTCAGGTCGCCGATGACGTTGGCATGGGTAGCATCGATCGGTTCAACCCGGGTCGAGACAAAGCGCGCCTGCGGGAAGCGCCCGGTGTCGAGCAGGTTGCGCGCGGCGGTGGCCTTGTTCCACTTGTCATCGCCCAGGTCCAGGCGCTGGATTGGCACCGTGACGCTCAGCCTGGCCGCGGGCCAGTCCTGCGGATCGAATTCCAGCACGCCTTCGCTGCCGGACACCGTGCCCAGCGCATGCGAGAAGCCGGCGTGCTCCACCGCGAACAGCACGCGGGTGTGCACCGGGTCGAGCCGGTAGGTATCGGCGGCGGCCCGGGCCGCCAGTGGAGCGGTGCACAGCAGCAGGGCAAGGGTCAGGCGCAGGGTCATGGCCGGGCTCCATGGAGGACAGCGTCGATCATACGCATAGCCCCGTCGGTGCCAGCAGTGCCATGGCTGCAACAGATCGTGGCGCGGGCCGGGCCCGCACCGCGCGGCAACAGGCTGTTCCAGCGATACGCGCAGGTGGTGCGGCAGCGCCGCCCGGGCGCCACCGCAGGCGCTGTGGGACAATCTGCGGCTACAAGGAGATCTGGATGGCGATGGGAACGCGTGGCGGGTACGCGGGCATCGTGTTGCTGGTACTGGCGTTATGCACGCTGCCGGCAGCCTCGTGGGCCGCAGTGACATCGGCAGGAGCCTCGGTAGAGACGCCACGCATGCGCCGGCTGGGTGCCGCCGAAGGCATGCCATCGCGGATGGTGCTGGCGCTGGCGCAGGATCGCCAAGGTTACGTCTGGGCGGCCACCAATGATGGCCTGGCACGGGTGGATGGCGTCGGGCTGCGCGTGTGGCGCAACGATCCGGCCGACCCCGGCTCGCTCCCCGGCAACGAGATCGAAACGCTGCTGGTGGACCCGCTCGACCGTGTATGGGTGGGCATCAGTGGTGTTGGTCTGTCCATGTTGCCGCCCGGTCGCGAGCGCTTTCAGCGCTTCCCCGACCTCGAGGCGGGCTGCGAGGGGCAGGTGTGGTCGCTGGCCTATGCGGGCAAGTCGCTGTGGATCGGCACCAACCGCCACGGCATCTGCCGCCGCGAGGAAAACGGCACCTTGGTGCGCTACCGGGCCGATCCTGCCGACCCGGCCCGTCTTCCCGACGACACCATCTACAGCCTGTTGGCCGATCCGCAGGGGCGGGTCTGGGTCGGCACCGGCAGTGGCGTGGCGCGCTGGGATGGACAGCGGTTCACCCGCATCGCCACCGAGGTGCTGGGTGGCAAAAGCGTCTTCCGCCTGACCCGGGAGCCGGACGGCACGATCTGGGCCGGCACCGAGGGCGGGCTGTTCCGCATCGATGCCGATGGCAGTGCACGCAGGGCACCGTGGACACTGAGCGCCGACGTCCGCGCGGCCACGGTCGTACACGACCGCAACGGCGGCTATTGGCTTGGTACCGCCGATGGCCTTTACCGGGGCGACCAGGGCGACGTGCGACTGCTGGCCGGGGATGGCGGCAGTGGCTTCCTGACCGCGCGCAGCGGCGTGCTGGACATGTTGCAGGACCACGAGGGCGGGCTGTGGGTGGCCATGCTCACCCAGGGCCTGGCCTACCTGCCGCCGGACTGGCGGCGCTTCTCCACCTGGTACCAGCTGGACGGCAAGCCGCTGGACAGTGTGTATCTGCTCGGCGTGGCGGCGGCGGGCAACGACTTCTACGTGTCCGGCGCCCACGGCATCTACCGGTTGGACGAGCGCGGCACGCTGCGCCAGATCGCCGATGAAAATGTCCTCGGGGTGGGGGCGAACTGGTCGGTGTTGCCGCGTGCCGATGGCGCGCTGTGGATCGGTCGCGCCGGGCGCCTGAACCTGTTCCAGCCGCGTACCGGGCAGGTGCGCGAATGGAAGATCGGCGGTGGTGCGGATGTACGCCAGCGCATCGATCTGATCCGCCAAGCGCCCAACGGTGAGATATGGCTGTCGATCATGAACTACGGCATCCAGCGCCGCGATGCCGAGGGCACGCTGCTCGACACGATCCGCATCGACGCCGACCGAGGGCTGACCGACACCTCGATCGAGCAGATGCTGTTCGATGCACGCGGGCAACTGTGGGTGATGGGCGAGGCGGGCCTGATGCGCTGGAACGAGGGCCGATTCGAGCACGTGCCGGGGATTGCACCGGGCAACATCTTCGACATGGCCTGGATCGGTGCGGATGAGCTGTGGCTGGCGCGCAGTGGCGCACTGGAGCGCTACCGCTGGGATGGCCTGAGCATGACCCTGCGCGAGCGCGTTGGTAGCGCCGAGGGCGTGCCGCCGGTATCGATGGGCGGGCTGGTGATCGGCCGGCAGGGACGGGTGTGGGCGACCACCCCGCGCGGCCTGCTCAGCTGGCAGGGCAAGCAGCGCCAGCTACGGCTGTACGGCGAACGCGACGGCCTGCCGGATGTGGAGTTCAGTGGCCGGCCGCCGGTGCGTGCCGCCAATGGCCACCTGCTGGCGGTCACGGCTACCGGGCTGGTCGGGTTCGACCCGGATGCGGCCGACCTGCCGCTGCCGCCGTCGCAGCTGGTGATCGACAACCTGCAGGTGCGCCGCGACGACGCCGAGGGCCAGCAATCGCTGCCGCCGGACGCGCCGATCGTGCTCGGTCCCGAAGACCGCGACCTGATCGTCACCGCCCGCCTGCTGTCCTTCGCCAATCCGCAGGGCAACCGCTATCGCTACCGGGTCTCCGGGTACGACCAGAACTGGGTGATGCAGGCCTCCGACGGCGAACGCCTGTTGTCGCGCCTGCCCTCGGGGCAGTACGCCATCGATGTGCAGGCGGCCACCTCGCATGGGCAATGGACGCCGTCGCGCACGCTCAGCGTGGAGGTGCTGCCGCCGTGGTGGCGCAGCAACGGGGCGATCCTGGCGTACCTGGTGTTGTGGCTGCTGCTGGTGGCGGTGGTGGTGTACGTGGCGCGGGTGCGGCTGCGCCGGCGCCAGCAATGGCAGCTGACCGTGCACAAACAGCAGATCGCCGAACACGCCTCCCAGGCCAAGAGCCGGTTCCTGGCCACGCTCGGGCACGAGGTGCGTACCCCGATGACCGGCGTGCTGGGCATGAGCGAGCTGTTGCTGGCCACGCCGCTGGATGACCTGCAGCGGGGCTATGCCGCGTCGATCCAGCATGCCGGCACCCATCTGCTGCGGCTGGTCAACGATGCGCTGGACCTGGCGCGGATCGAAGCGGGCCGGCTCGAACTGGATATCCGTCCGTTCGATCTGATGTCGATGCTGGCCCAGGTGCAGGCACTGATGGAGCCGATGGCACACCACCGTGGCCTGGCCTTCGAACGCAGCTTCAACCTGCCCGGCCCGGTGCAGGTCAGTGGCGATGAAATGCGCGTGCGCCAGATCCTGATGAACCTGCTCGGCAATGCCATCAAGTTCACCGAGCGCGGCCATGTCGGGTTGGGCGTGGAGCTGCTCGACGATGGCCTGGGCGTGGCCTTCGAGGTCACCGATACCGGTCCAGGGATCAGCGCCGACCAGCAGCAGCGCCTGTTCCACCGTTTTGAACAGGCCGATGGTCCGCGTACGGCATCGCGGTACGGCGGCAGCGGGCTGGGTCTGGCGATCTGCCAGGAACTGGCGGTGGCGATGGCCGGACGGATCGACATCGACAGCCGGCCCGGCCAGGGCGCGCGTTTCAGCGTGGTCTTGCCGCTGCCGTGGACGCTGCGGCGCGGCGGCGCACCCAGCCACGCGCAAGACGCCGCGCGGATCCAGTTGCCACCGTTGCGGATCCTGCTGGTGGAAGACGACCCGACCGTGGCCGACGTGATTGCCGGGCTGTTGCGCACGCGCGGTCATGAGGTGGTGCACGTGCTGCACGGATTGGCTGCGTTGGCCGAGGTGTCGGCCGGGCCGTTCGATGTGGGCCTGCTCGACCTCGACCTGCCGGCGCTGGATGGCATCGCCATTGCCGGACAACTGCGCGCGCTGGGTTACGAGCTGCCGCTGATCGCGGTTACCGCGCGCTCGGATGCGTACGCCGAACAGCAGGTGCTGGAAAGCGGGTTCGATGGTTTCCTGCGCAAGCCGGTCACCGGCGACCTGCTGGTCGATGCGATCGCAACGGCGCGTGCGGGGCGACAGCCGGACGGCTGAGGGCATCCTGCTGCATGCTGAGATAGGCGGGGTGTTTCGATCAGTGGCGATCGATGCGAACTTCAACTCAGCAAGATGTGATCCAGCGCATGGCAGGAACCCGCACTGGCAGTTCGATCACTCTATTGTCAGTGCGATGACTGTGACGTGGTTGACGTAACCGGTGGCCTGCGGTGTGGCACGGCGTTGGAAGTGCGGGTTCTGGCTGGCTGCGTTGCTCGCGGTGTGGCCGTGCGCCACGGCCGCCACCGTGCTCGACCTGCCGTGGCCGCACCAGTTGGGGCTTCGCGAGGGCCTGCCGAACGCCGGCATGCAGGCCATGGCCGAGGACGCGACCGGCTATCTGTGGCTGGCCGGAAGCGACGGCCTGATGCGCTTTGATGGGCGGCGCGCACGGGTTTGGCGGCGCGAGGACGGGCTGGTCGATGCCGTGTTGCACGCACTGCACATCGACTCCCACGATCGGCTGTGGCTGGGCACCGCGTCGCAGGGAGTGGTGATGATGCCTGCCGATCGCAGCGGCTTCGAACGTCCCGACGAACAGGCGCCGCTGGCGGTACGCAGCGGCACCATCCACGCCATTGCCAGCAGCGGCGATGGCGCGGTGTGGGTGATCGGGGCGGACCGCCACCTGTACCGTCACGCCAGCGACAACCCGCGTTGGCAGCGTGTGGACACCGCGGCCGATGCGGTCACCGCATTGGCCCGGGATCGCGACGGGATGCTGTGGGTGGGCACTTCGCAAGGGCTGCGTCGCATCCGCGACGGGCGCGCCCAGCGCGTCGGCGTGCAGACCGTGGCCGTGCACATGCTCTGGCCCGACCCGCACGGCGGTATGCACGTGGGCAGCACGGACACGGCCTGGACCGTTGCTGCCGCTGGCGGCGCGTTGCAGCCGGTCGCGCCGGGTCGACCGCTGCTGCGCAGCGCCGACGGTGTGCTGTGGCAACAGCAGGCCGCCGGCCTGATGCTCCATCGCGGGCCACGCGCGCAGCCGGTGGCATTGCGCCCCGTGCATGGCCCACGTGCCCGCAGCGTGGAGATGCGCCAGGCCCTCCAGGACCAGCGCGGCGACATCTGGTTGCTCAGCCGTGCGCACGGGCTGTGGCGGTTGCCGGCGCGCTGGCGCGCGTTCACCGCATTGCCGGCCGCGGCCAACGGCCTGCCGGGTATCCGCAGTCATTACGCGCTCGCGCTGACCGCTTCCCGCGACGGGCGCTTGTGGGTGGCCGGCAGCCAGGGACGTCTGCAGCGGCTGGACCTGCGCACCGGTGCCAGCAGCGATCACCTGACGTATCCGCACGAAGGCTTCAGTGCGGTGGCCGTGGGCATGGCCGAAGACCCACGGCAACGTCTGTGGATCGCCAGCGCCGGGCAGATGCTGCGCTACGACCCGGCCCGCGGCGAGGTCCGGCGCTGGCCGCTGGCGCTGCCCTCCGGCGACGGGCCAATGCACCTGCAGGCGTGTCCGGATGGCAGCGTCTGGTTGGCCCACGCGCAACAGATCCAGCAGTGGTCGGCCGGCGGCGTGCGCCTGCATGCCGATGCACCGCAGGCGCTGGGTCTTGCGCGTGGCCGGGCGGCGCGCCAACTGCTGTGCGACCGCACCGGGATGCTGTGGGCGACCGACCGCGAGGGGCTCAAGTACTGGGATGCGACACGCCGGCGCTTTGTGGCCGCCGAAGTGCAGGGCACGCCGTTGGCGGCCGTTGCCGAGGGCGACGATGGCAGCCTCTGGCTCAGCCGCCAGGATGCGTTGGAGCAGCACCGCTGGGAGGGTCAACGGCTGCGGCGAGTGCGCCGCTTCGATGCGGCGTCCGGCTATCCGCTGCTGCGCGCCGACGCGCTGGCGGTGGATGCGCACGGCACCGTGTGGGCCGGCGCGGCGCGTGGCCTGATCCGACTCGACCCGGGCGACGGTCAGGTGTGCGTACTGGGCAGCGCCGATGGCCTGCCGGTGCAGGAGATTCTTGGCCAGCGCCTGGTGCGGGTGGCGACCGGCGCGCTGGCCGCGGCGGTGCGCGAAGGCGGGCTGTTGCTGTTGGAGCCGGGCAGCGTGCGTCAACCGCAACCGGTACCGACGCTGGTGATCAATGCGGTCCGACTGCAGCGGCGCGGTACGGCGCTTAACCTGCGGTCGGGAGTGGCACCGACGTCGCTGTCCAGTACCGATCGCAACATCCAGATTGCGGTCAACCTGTTGGGCCCAGGCGATCCGGATCGCATTCAGCATCGCTTCCGTCTGGCCGGACATGATCCGGACTGGGTGGACACCGGCCCGGTAGCGCAACGCATCTTCGCGCGCCTGCCTGTCGGCGAGCATGTGGTGGCGGTGCAGGCGCGGCATGGCGATGGGCCATGGTCGGCGCCGCGGGACGTTGCGCTGCAGGTGGCGCCGGCATGGTGGCAGACCCTGCCCGGCAGGATCGGCCTGACGCTGGCGGCCGCACTCGCGCTGCTGACGGCGAGCCGTACCGGCACCCGCTTGGCGCGGTGGCGGCGGCGCCTGCTTGCGGCGCGTCTGCAGCACCGCCGCGCGGAACGGGTCTCGGCCGAACGCACCCGTTTCCTGGGGCGGCTGGGACACCGCATCCGGGTGCCGATGACGGTGGTCTGCGGCTGGAGCGAACTGCTGCTGCAGGCACCGCTGAGCGTGCGGCAGCGGGCACAGGCCGACAGCCTGCATCGCGCCGGCCGGCACCTGGTGCAACTGGTGGATGATGCGCTGGACCTGGCCAGCATCGAAGCCGGACGCCTGCATCTGCAGCCCGGCGCGTTCGCCCCGGCGGCACTGCTGCATGAACTGCACGCCCTGTTGCTGCCGGTGGCTGCGGCCAAGCAGCTGCGCCTGGCCTGGGACAGCAGCATCGAACCGCAGCGATGGCTGCTGGGCGATGTGCGGCGACTGCGCCAGATCCTGTTGAACCTGATCGGCAACGCGGTGAAGTTCACCGCGCAGGGCAGTGTCCAGGTATCCGCCAGGTGCGGCGCGGGCGGCCGTGGTCTTGTGTTGGTGGTGACCGATACCGGCCCGGGCATGAGCGCCGAGCAGGTGCGGCGCCTGTTCCAGCGTTTCGAACAGGCCGACGGTGCGGTCACGCTCGCACGCCATGGCGGCAGCGGACTGGGGCTGGCGATCAGTCGCGAGCTGGCCCAGGCGATGGGCGGGGACATCCAGGTCCACACTCGGCCGGGCCAGGGCAGCCGTTTCGAGGTGCGGTTGCCGCTGCCGGATGTCGCCGGGCCGCCGGCACTGGCGACGCCGGCGGGTGCACCCGACGGGAGGGGCGCACCGGCGCGACGCGTGGTGCTGTTGCTGCCGCATGCGGATACCACGGCGGTGGTCGCGGCCCTGTTGCGGGCGCAGGGACAGCACGTGGTCTGCCTGCCCCAGGTGGCGGAGGACGTTGCAGCGTGGCCGGCCGTTGCCTGCGACCTGGTGGTTGCCGATCCGGATATGCGCATCAGTGGCGAGCGGGTCGCTGCGTTGCTGGCACGCTGTTGGCCCGGCGTACCGCGCGTTGCAGTGACCCCGCGTGCCGATGCAGCGGCCGAGCGCGACGCGCTGGCGGCCGGGTTCAGTGGCTTCCTGCGGTTGCCGTTGAGCGGCGACGCGTTGGCGGTGGCGCTGCGCGCCTGCACGGACCCACGATGACGCTCCTGCGCCGGATGCTGGCCGCGTTGTTGCTCCTGGTCTGCACCGGGGGCAGTGCGCGGGCGCAGTTGCCCGAAGCGTTCCGGTTCACCACGGTGGATGGGCTGCCTTCCAATGCCGTGCATCAGGTGGTGGAGGATCGGCACGGTTATCTGTGGTTTGCCACCGACGATGGCCTGGCGCGCTTCGACGGGCGTCACTTCCGGATCTGGCGACGCGAACAGGGTTTGGTCGACAACCAGTTGCTGGCGCTGGCGCTGGACGAGCATGACCGGCTGTGGATGGGGACCGGCCGGGGCGTGGTGATGCGGCTGTCCGCGGACCGCACCCGCATCGATGCGTTCGGCGGCAGCCGCCATCCCGCCCTGGCCGGTGCGGCGATCAGCGTGCTGCTCGCCGATACACAGGGCGGCGTCTGGTTCGGCGCGCGCGGCGCGGGACTGTTCCGGCTCGACCCGCAGCAGCGCCTGCGTCAGTACCTGCCCACGCTGCGCGGCGACGGCGTCCCGCCCGGCGATGTGGAACATCTCGTCCACGATACCGACGGTGGTCTCTGGGTGGGGACCACGCAGGGGCTCGCGCGCTGGGACGACGGTCGCTTCCATCGGCCCGCCGTTGCCGCCCTCGCCACCGCGCCGATCACCGGCATGGGTGTCGATGCCGGTGGTGTGCCGTGGATCAGCAGCGCCGTCGGGCGCTGGCGCGTGCAGGGTGGCACGCGCGTGCAGGCGGTAGCCCTGCATCGGCATGCGCGCCTGCTTGGCATCGGCCGCGAGGATGCGCAGTGGTGGGCTGACGGGCAACGGGTATGGCGGCAGCCGTCAGGGGCTGGCGCGGCGGCGCCGGTCGGGTTGGCGTCGGCCGGCGACGGCACGATGCCACGCCTGCGGCGGGCCTTCGAGGATCGCCAGGGCGGTGCGTGGCTGCTCGGGACGCATCTGGGGGTGTGGCGTCTGCCGCCGCTCTGGCGGCAGTTCCGTGCACAACCGGCGCCRCAGCGACAACGTGGCCTGGAGGGTTTCATCCCCGCGGTGCACAGGTCCAGCGCGGAGTTGAGCTGCGCCGAGGATCGCTACTGGCGGATCCGCGATGGCGCGCTCGAACGGCGTGGTGCCGATCGACGACCGGTCGCACGCTGGCCGCTTGTCGATACCCGTGGCGTGCCGGTGCAGGGGCCTTTGTCGCTGCACTGCGCGCAGGACGGCGGCGTGTGGCTGGGCGGGGCGGCTGGTCTGAAGCGTTGGAATGGGACGCGCTTGGTGACCGTCCCAGGCGCGCCGTCAGACATCACGGCGCTGCATGTCGATCCTGCCGGTGGCCTGTGGATCGCCGCTGCCGGGGTCATCTACCGCTACCGGTGGCAGCGCGGCGCGCTGCAGCAGCGTCTTCGTCTGGACGAGCGTGACGGCCTGCCGCCGCTGCAGCTGCAGGCCATGGCCACCGACGGCAGCGACGTGCTGTGGGCCACCGCTGGTACCGGACTGCTGCGGGTGGCCCCGGCACGCCGCGAGGTGCGCCTGTATGGACGGGACGACGGCGTTCCCGAAGCGGTGATGCACGCGCGCCTGCAGGCGGACGCGGGCACGATGCTGGCCGTTGGCGAGGAGGGCGCTGCGGTGGCGTTCGATACGGCCCAGCTGGCACGGCCAATGACCTCGCCGGCCCTGGTCATCGAACGCGTGCAGCTGCGTCGCGGCGAGCATCTGCTGACCGTGCCCCCGCTGGGGCCGCTGCAGTTGCATGCGCACGATCGCGATATCCAGATCACCGCGCGGGTGCTGTCGGCGCAGCTCGATCCACGGCAGCAGTACCGGTTCCGGCTGCGTGACAGTGGGCAGGGCTGGAGCCGGACCCGCAGTCGCGGCACGATCGGTTTTCCGCAGCTGGCGCCGGGCCAGCATGTACTGCAGTACCAGGAGCGCGGCGGCGATGGACGCTGGTCGACCCTGCAGGAGCTGGTGCTGCACGTGCAGCGCAGCGACTGGCAGCATCCCGGCGTGCGGGCTGCGCGCCTGACCGCGCTGCTGGCGCTGTGCGTGGTGATGGGCTGGGGACTGTGGCGCAGCGTGGCGCGGATGCGCGCCCGACGCGCCGTGGCGCGGCGACGGGGCTGGGCACAGCAGTCCGCCGATGCCAAGGCTGGCTTCCTGGCCACCTTCGGGCATGAGATACGCACCCCTCTCACCGGCGTGCTCGGAATGAGCGAGCTGCTGCTTGCCTCGACGCTGGCACCGCGGGAGCGCCGGCGTGTCGCGCGCATCCAGCGCGGTGGACGGCAGCTGCTGGCCATCCTCGACGACGCACTGGACGATGCGCGCATGGACGCCGGACGGGTGCCATTGCAATGGTCCCGTTTTGATCTGCTCAGCGTGTTGCAGCGCTGGCGACAGCATACGCAGCTGGTGCTGTGCGCGCAGGGCAGCATTTTTGCGGCATGCGTGCATCTGCCCGGGCCCGTGCGGGTGGGCGGGGATCCACAGCGTCTGCGGCAGCTGCTGGAGGTGATGATCGAGGGTCTACTCGACGCGCTGTCGGCCTGCCGGATCGCGGTCCAGGTCGGTTGGCTGCCCGGTCGTGGCGGGATGCTGCTGGATCTGCAGGCCGCGCCGATGGCAGGCCTGCCGATGCCGGCCGAGACGGTGATGCGGGCGGCGCTGGAGCGCGCGCAGACCTGCGCGCGAGCCCTGGACGGGCAACTGCGGGTGGTATTGCGTTCCGGGACGGGGTGGTGGCTGGTACTCCGGCTGCCGCTGGCGCCCGGCACGGACGGCGACGATGAGCCAGCCCCCGGCCGTGGGGTCGCGGCCGGCGAGCCGGGCGCGCCATGGCGGGTGTTGCTGGTCGAAGATGATCCGCTGCTTGCCCAGGTCCACGCCGGGGTGTTGGGCGCGCGCGGTGCGCACGTGGTGACCGCGGGGCATGCACTGGCGGCGATGGCCGAGGTGGCAGCGGCGCGCGTCGATGTGATGCTGCTGGACCTGGATCTGCCGGGCGTGGATGGCTGGCAGCTGCTGGACATGCTGCGCACGCAGGGCTGCCAGGTACCGGTGTTGATCCTGACCGCGCGGCGCGAACCGGGGTTGGCCGAACGCGCGGCCGTCGCCGGGGCGGCGGGTGTGCTGCACAAGCCGGTCGATGGCGATCAACTGTACGCGGCGGTGCGTATGCTGCTTCCGGGCTGAGTGGATCGTCGCCACGCAGCGAACCGTTTACCATGCGGACCTGGCCCCAGGCTCGACCCACCGCGCTGCGGTGCGGTCGCAACCCTGGCGAGCATCCACGGACAGAGTCGGGAGATCCACTGGTGGTGCCTTTGCGTTGGCTGCTCCTGATCGGGATCGCATGGCTCTGGCCGCTGCTCGGCCACGCGCAGCCCGTGCCGCCGACACCCCGCCAGCTCACCGTGTTCGACGGATTGCCGTCCAACACGGTCAATCGCATGGCCGAAGACGGCTACGGGTACCTGTGGATCGCCACCAACGACGGCCTGGCCCGTTACGACGGGCGCAACTACCGGGTGTGGCGTGCCGAGGATGGGCTGCGCGACAACCATGTGTGGAGCGTGCACGTGGATGCGCGCAACCAGCTGTGGATCGGCACCGAAAACGCCGGACTGGCGATGATGTCGGCCGATCGGCGCGAGCTGCGTTTCTTCGACCGCGCCAGCCACCCGGTGATCGGCAGCAACACGATCTGGAGCATTACCTCCACCGCCGATGGCACGGTCTGGTTCGGCACCTATGAAGGCGGCCTGCACCGGCTCGACCGCAATGGCAAGGTCACCCGTTTCATGCCCGAGCATGGCAATCCACGCAGCCTGCCGTCCGCCTCGGTTACGCAATTGGCGACTACCCGCGACGGCAGCCTCTGGGTGGGGACCAAGGCCGGGTTGGCGCGCTGGACCGGGCATGATTTCGAGCGGGTGTCCAGCCGCTATCTGCACGAACAGCTGATCAACGGCCTTACCGCCGAGCTCGACGGCAGCCTGTGGGTGGCCACCAATGCCGGGGTGGTGGTGCGGCGTCCGGATGGACGCATCGAGCCGGCGCCGTGGAAGGTCGATGCGCGTGACCAGATCCTGGGCATGATGCTGCGCGACGAACAGGGCGGCTACTGGCTCGATACCCGCTCCGGGTTGGGCCGCGCCTACGACAACCAGTTTCAGCAGGTGCCGTTGTACAGCGCCGTGGCGCGCGGCCAGGTGCGACCGAACTGGACCGGTGCCTACGAGGACCGTGAGGGCGGGATCTGGCTGGCCAGCACCAACAGCGGCCTGTGGCACCTGTTGCCGCGCTGGTGGCAGTTCTCGGTGTTGTCGCGGCTGGAAGATGATCCGTCCTCGCTACGCAACGGCTACGTGCTGGGCATGTCCGCCGCCGCCGATGGCGGGGTATGGACGGTGGGCACGCACGGGGCGCTGGACAAGTTCGACCCGGTCACCGGCCGCGTGGTGCAGCACCGTACCTGGGTGGACGGCAACCAATGGCTGCAATCGGTGAAGGAAGACGCGCTGGGGCGGGTCTGGATCGGTTCGCGCGATGCGTTGTTGCGCTACGACCCGAAGGAGGCAGCGTTGCGGCGGTGGGGCAACGACGCGGCGGTGGATGCGGCGATGGAGGGGCAGATCGAATCGCTGGCGCTGTGCGATGGCGGACGGCTGTGGAGCGCCGCGTCGACCGGACTGCAACAGCGCGATCTGGAAGGTCGGGTACTGCACCGCATTGCCGCCGGACATGCGGGACTGGCGGAGGGGCAGATCGCGCTCGACCTGATGTGCGGCAGCGAGGACCACCTGTGGGCAGCGACCAACCAGGGGCTGCTGCACTGGGTGCCGGCGCGGTCGCGGTTCGAGCCGGTCCCCGGCGCGCCACCGGGCGCGATCCATGCGGTGGCCACCGCCGCCGACGACAGCGTGTGGCTGTCCCAGGAAGGACGGCTGAGCCAGTACCGCTGGCAGAACGGCCGGCTGCTGCTGCAGGCGGTCATCGGCGGCGGTGCGGGCTATCCGGACGTCTCGGCGACCGGGCTGGTGGTGGATGCGCAGGGCGTGGTCTGGGCGGCCAGTGCGCGCGGCCTGATCCGGGTCGATCCGCAGATGGGCAACGTGCGTCTGTATGGCGTGCACGATGGCCTGCCCAGCCAGGAGTTCCGCCGCAGCACCTTGACCCGTACCGCCAGCGGCCGCATCGTCGGCGGTACGCCGGCCGGCGTGGTGGTGTTCGATCCGCGCCAGGTGCGGCCGTCCAACCGGCGTGCGCCGCTGGTGATCGAACGGGTGGAGGTGCGGCGCGGCGACCGCGTGGCCGACCTGACCCATCTCACCCCGCTGGAAATCGCCGACGCCGATCGCGACCTGCGCATCGTCGCGCGGTTGCTGTCCTTCGCCGATTCCTCGTCCAACAGCTATCGCTACCGACTGGCCGGTTACGACCCGGATTGGGTGGACGTCGGCCCGGCTGGCGAGCGGGTGTTCTCGCGCCTGCCACCGGGCAGTTACCGGCTGGAGGTGCAGGCGCGCTCGGCCGACCAGGTGTGGTCGCGGGTGCAGTCGCTGGAATTTCGGGTGCAGCCGCCGTGGTGGCGCAGTTTGTCGGGCCTGCTGGTGTTGACCTCGTTGGCGTTGCTGCTGATGAGTCTGTTCGCGTGGCTGTATCGACGTCGCCTGCAGCGCAAACATGCGTACCAGCTGGCGTTGCAGAAGCAGGAACTGGCCGAGCAGGCCTCGGCCGCCAAGACCCGCTTCCTGGCCAACCTGGGCCATGAAGTACGCACGCCGATGACCGGTGTGCTGGGCATGAGCGAGCTGTTGCTGGGCTCGGCGCTGGATCCGCAGCAGCGCAGCTGGACCGCATCGATCCGGCATGCCGGCGAACACCTGCTGCACCTGGTCAACGATGCGCTGGATCTGGCACGGATCGAATCGGGACGGTTGCAGCTGCAGGCCGAGCCGTTCGACGTGAACAACCTGGTCGACGACGTGTGCACCCTGATGGCGGCGCTGGCCGAGCAGAAGCAACTGCGTTTCGTGGTCGACAACCAGTTGCCTAAGGGTCTGGGCAGCGTCGGCGATGCGGTGCGGGTGCGACAGATCCTGCTCAACCTGCTGGGCAATGCGGTCAAGTTCACCACGCACGGCGAGGTACGCCTGAAGGCGATGACCTTGTCTGCCGATCGCGGGGTGTACTTCGAGGTTTCCGATACCGGTCCGGGGATCAGCAGCGATCAACAGCAGCGGCTGTTCCGCCGTTTCGAGCAGGCCGATGGCGCGCGGACGGCCGCGCAATATGGTGGCAGCGGGCTGGGGCTGGCAATTTGCCGGGAGCTTGCGCTGGCGATGCAGGGTCAGGTCGGTATCGAGAGCCAACTGGGGGTGGGCACCTGTTTCAGCCTGACCTTGCCACTGCCGCTGCATATTGTCGCCGCGCCGGCCGGCTTCGCAGGGGGCGGCGACGGCCAGCAGCTGCCGCCGATGCGGATTCTGCTGGTGGAAGACGATGCGACCGTGGCCAGTGTGATCAGCGGGCTGCTCGGCGCGCGCGGGCATCAGGTGGTGCATGCCGAGCACGCGCTGGCGGCGCTGCGAGAGGTCAGCGAGGCGCCGTTCGACGTGGTGCTGCTGGACCTGGACCTGCCCGGGCTGGGGGGGATCGAATTGGCCGGGCACCTGCACAACCAGGGCTACGAGATGCCGATGATCGCCGTGACCRCGCGTACCGACCCGGGCATCGAGCAGCAGGTGCGCGCGGCGGGCATGCAGGGCTTCCTGCGCAAGCCGGTGACCGGTGAGCTGCTGGTGGAGGCGATCGCGCGGGCGTTGCGCACGGCGCGCGGGTAAGCGGCGGGGCAGGTCATCGGGCCAAGGACCGCGTGCTGATCACCGGACCAACGGTCGATGCTACTCAGCGACCTCTTCCACATCGCGCGGGGAGGGGCGGGTGTCGGGCAGCTGCCAGAAGATCAGCGTGGAGGTGAGGGTGATGGCACCGACGCAGACGAAGGTGGCGTGCAGGGCGGCGGTGGCGCCGCGCAGGGCATCCAGGTGGTCGAACGCGGCCAGCAGGCTGCCGGCCGCAGCGGCGCCGAAGCCCGTGGCGAGCATCATCACCATCGACAGCAGGCTGTTGCCCGAACTGGCGAAATCGCGGTCGAGATCGCGCAGGGTCACGGTGTTCATGACGGTGAACTGCAGCGAGTTCACCGCGCCGAACAGGGCCAATTGGACGATGCGCACCCACAGTGGCTGGCCGGGTGTCATGAAGATGAAACTGGCCATTGCCAGGCCAACCAGCACGGTGTTGACCATCAGCACCCTTCGGTAGCCGAAGCGTTCGACCAGTTTGACGGCGTAGCGTTTGGAGAGCATGCCGGCGGCGGCGACGGGGATCATGAGCAGGCCGGCATTCATCGGGCTCATGCCCATGCCGACCTGCAGCAGCAGCGGGATGAGCAGGGGCATGGCGCTGCTGCCGATGCGCGAGAACAGGTTGCCGAGGATGCCGATGCGGTAGCTGGGCACGTGGAACAGGGCCAGCGAGAACAGCGGTGCGGTGGAATTGGCCGCGTGCAGCCAGTAGCCGACGAGGGCGGCCAGGCCGGCGACGGTCATGAGCATGACCAGCGCGTGCGGGGTGGCCATGCCGGAGATGCCGTCCAGGGCGAGGGAAAGCACGACCATGCCGAAGGCGAGCATGAGGTAGCCGGCCAGGTCGAAGCGGGTGCGATGCTCGGCGTAGTGGTCGGGCATGACGTTCATGGCGGCGATGTAGCCGATGACGCCGATGGGCAGGTTGATCAGGAAGACCCAGTGCCAGGAGGCGACTTCAACCAGCCAGCCGCCGAGGGTGGGGCCGATGAGCGGGCCGATGAGGGCGGGGATGGCGATGAAGCTCATGGCGCGGAGGAACTCTTCGCGCGAGACCGAGCGCATGACGGCGAGGCGGCCGACGGGGAGCAGCATGGCGCCGCCGACGCCCTGCAGGACGCGTGCGCCGACGAGCTGGTGCAGGGTCTGGGCGAGGGCGCAGGCGAGCGAGCCGAGGGTGAACAGGATGATGGCGACGAGGAAGGTGCGCCGGGTGCCGAAGCGGTCGGCTATCCAGCCGGAGGCGGGGATGAAGGTGGCCACGGCGAGGGCATAGCTGAAAACGACCGACTGCATCTGCAGGGGGCTTTCGCCGAGGCTGCGGGCCATGGCGGGGAGGGCGGTGTTGACGATGGTGGAGTCCAGCATCTGCATGAAGATCGCCAGCGATACCAGCCACAACAGGGGCCGGATCGAGGCGTAGCTGCTGGTCGTCATCGTGCGCACCTTCATCAACGAGGGGCACATGATCGCCGATGCGGGATCAGGGTGCGGTCAAGATGCGGTTGTGGACTGGATTGGCAAAGTTGTTTCAGAAGCTGGAGAGCCAGCGCCAGCGCCAGCGCCAGCGCCAGCGCCAGCCCAGAGCAAAGCCAGAGCCGAAGCCGAAGCGCTTGATGTGCTGGCGACCAGGCTG
>NZ_JBFULB010000050.1:0-17806 GCF_056400545.1 Stenotrophomonas sp. P5_A8
GGGCAGTATCATACGGGGTGTGCCATGGGACTGAAATACTGATCGATCTTTCCGCCACGTTCTGTGTGGTCGATAGCAAATCAAGCGCACCCCAACGTATCCCCGGCACGCACCTCGTCCGATGCTGATACGCGACAACCGGCGTGGCCAAATGAAAAAAGCCGGAATCCACTGGGGATTCCGGCCTTCAAATGCCGCGCTGGCGCGTTTGCCTTACAACGCCGCTTCCAGCTCCGGCAACAACGTGAACAGATCACCCACCAACCCAATATCGGCGATCTCGAAGATCGGCGAATCCGGGTCCTTGTTGATCGCCACGATCGTGCCGGCGTCCTTGATCCCGGTCAGATGCTGGATCGCGCCGCTGATGCCCACGGCCACATACAGCTCCGGCGAGATGATCTTGCCGGTCTGGCCCACCTGCAGGTCGCTGGGCACATAGCCGGCGTCCACGGCGGCGCGCGAGGCACCGACGGCGGCGCCGAGCTTGTCGGCCAGTTGGAAGATCACCTTGAAGTTCTCTTCCGAACCCACGCCACGGCCGCCAGAGACCACGCGCTTGGCGCTCTGCAGGTCCGGGCGGTCGGTGGCACCGGCGGCCAGGCCGACGAAGCGGGTGTGGGTCGGCAGGGCCGCATCGACGCTGGCCGCTTCCACGGTGGCATTGCCGCCCTTGGCGGCTTCCGGCCAGGACGCGGCACGCACCGTGGCGACCACGATCTGGTCGGCCGGCACGTCGACGGTGATGATCGCGTTGCCCGCGTAGATCGGGCGCTTGAAGCTGTGGCTGCCTTCGACGGTCATCAGGTCCGAGACCTGGTTGACGCCCAGCAGGGCGGCCACGCAGGGCATGAGGTCCTTGCCGAAGGTGGTCGACGGGCCGAACACGTGGGTGTATCCCTTGGCCAGCTGCGCGATCTGCGGGGCCAGCACCTGGGCCAGCGCCTGCGCGTTGGCGGGGTTGGCCACGGTCAGCACTTTGGCCACGCCGGCCAGCTGGGCGGCTTCCGCGGCCGCGGCGGCCGGGTCGGCGGCCAGCACCAGCACGTCGATGCTGGCACCGCTGATGGCGGCGGCGGCACTGACGGTCTTGGCGGTGGCGGCGTTGAGCTTGCCGTCGTGGTGCTCGGCGACAACGAGGATCTTGGTCATTACAGCAACCCCTTCTGCTTGAGTGCGGCGACCAGTTCGGCCGCGTCCTTGACCATCACGCCCTTGCTGCGCTTGACCGGCGCGGCGTACTGGGTGGTCTTGAAGGTATCGGCGGCGTCCACGCCGAGGTCGGCCAGCTGCAGGGTTTCCATCGGCTTGGCCTTGGCCTTCATGATGTCCGGCAGCTTGATGAAGCGCGGCTCATTGAGGCGCAGGTCGGTGGTGACCACCGCCGGCAGGTCCACTTCCAGCGTTTCCAGGCCGGCATCGACTTCACGGGTGACCGTGGCCTTGCCGCCGTCGATCTGCAGCTTGCTGGCAAAGGTCGCCTGCGGGCGGCCCCACAGCGTGGCCAGCATCTGGCCGGTCTGGTTGGCGTCGTCGTCGATGGCCTGCTTGCCGAGGATGACCAGGTCCGGCTGTTCCTTCTCCACCAGCTTGAGCAGGGTGCGCGCGGCGGTCAGCGGCTGGATGGCCTGGTCGGTGACCACGTGGATGGCACGGTTGGCGCCCATGGCCAGGCCGTTGCGCAGGTGGGCCTGGGCGTCGGCGGGGGCGATGGTGGCCACCACGACTTCGGTGGCGATGCCCTGGTCGCGCAGACGCAGCGCTTCTTCCAGCGCGATCTCATCGAACGGGTTGGGGGACAGCTTGACGCCGTCGGTGACCACGCCGGAACCGTCCGGCTTGACCTGAATGCGGACGTTGTAGTCCACCACGCGCTTGTACGCGACGAGGATTTTCATCTGGTGCTGGATCCTTCAATAACGGGGGAACGTCCGGTTCTGTAGACAGCAACCGGTTCGGGGGTGGGACCGCGATTCTAACTGGCCGAAGGCAACCATGCGAATGCGTATGGTTATGTTGCGGCGCGGCACAAAATGCGCATCCCAGCGGTTTCGTTCACGTCCGGCAGGCAGTCGTGAAGACCGCCCACCTGTATCCTGTAGCGCTGCATCCGGAGCGCTGCATTGGCGGCCGGAGACTTTAGAACCGAACAGGAGAACGGGTAGTGCCCACATGGCTTGTCACCGGCGGAGCCGGATTCATTGGCGGTAACTTTGTACTCGAAGCGGTCGCCAAGGGCGTCAAGGTGGTCAACCTCGATGCGCTGACCTACGCCGGCAACCTGAAGACGTTGGCGCCGCTGGACGGCAACCCGGATCACGTGTTCGTGCACGGCGACATCGGTGATCAGTCCCTGGTGGCGCGCCTGCTGGCCGAGCACCAGCCCGACGCGGTGCTGAACTTCGCCGCCGAAAGCCATGTGGATCGCTCCATCGATGGCCCGGGTGCGTTCATCCAGACCAACGTGGTCGGCACCTTGGCCCTGCTCGAGACCGTGCGCGACTATTGGAAGGCGCTGCCGGCCGACAAGGGCGCGGCCTTCCGCTTCCTGCACGTGTCCACCGACGAGGTGTACGGCACCCTGGGCGCGACCGGCAAGTTCACCGAAACCACCCCGTTCGCGCCCAACTCGCCGTATTCGGCGTCCAAGGCGGCCTCCGACCACCTGGTGCGGGCGTTCCACCACACCTACGGCTTGCCGGTGCTGACCACCAACTGCTCCAACAACTACGGTCCGTACCACTTCCCGGAAAAGTTGATCCCGCTGGTGATCGCCAAGGCGCTGGCCGGCGAGCCGCTGCCGGTCTATGGCGACGGCAAGCAGGTACGCGACTGGCTGTTCGTCAGCGACCACTGCGAAGCGATCCGCACGGTGCTGGCCAAGGGCCAGGTCGGCGAGACCTACAACGTGGGCGGCAACTCGGAAAAGCAGAACATCGAGGTGGTGCACGCAATTTGCGCGCTGCTCGATGCGCGCCGCCCGCGCGAGGACGGCCAGCCGCGCAGCAGCCAGATCACTTATGTCACCGACCGCCCCGGCCATGACCGCCGCTACGCGATCGACGCCAGCAAGTTGAAGGACCAGCTCGGTTGGGAGCCGAAGTACACCTTCGAGCAGGGCATCGGCTTCACCGTGGACTGGTACCTGGACAACCAGGAATGGGTCAACGGCGTGCTCGACGGCAGCTACCGCCTGCAGCGCATCGGCACCACCGCCTGAGGGCGGTGATCACCAGTAAAGAGGAAATTCGCATGACTCAACGCAAGGGCATCATCCTCGCGGGCGGTTCGGGCACACGCCTGTATCCGATCACCAAGGGCGTCAGCAAGCAGCTGCTGCCGGTGTACGACAAGCCGATGATCTATTACCCGCTCAGCGTGCTGATGCTGGCGGGGATCCGCGACGTGCTGATCATCAACACGCCGCACGAGCAGGCGCTGTTCCAGACCCTACTGGGCGACGGCTCGCAGTGGGGCATGAACATCCAGTACGCCGTGCAGCCGAGTCCGGACGGGCTGGCGCAGGCTTATCTCATTGGTCGTGACTTCGTCGACGGCAAACCGAGCTGCCTGGTACTGGGCGACAACATCTTCCACGGCCATGGCCTGCGGGAAGTGCTGCGCAATGCCGACGAGCGCGATCACGGCGCGACCGTGTTCGGCTATTGGGTCAACGATCCGGAGCGCTACGGCGTGGCCGAGTTCGACAAGGCCGGCAAGGTGATCGACCTGGTCGAGAAGCCGGCCAATCCGCGTTCCAACTACGCGGTGACCGGCCTGTATTTCTACGACGGCAACGCCAGCCACCACGCGGCCGAGCTGAAGCCGTCGCCGCGCGGCGAGCTGGAGATCACCGATCTCAACCAGCGCTATCTGCGCGAAGGCAATCTGCATCTGGAGGCGCTGGGTCGCGGCTACGCGTGGCTGGATACCGGCACCCACCAGTCGCTGCTGGAGGCGTCCAACTTCATCGAGACCATCCAGACCCGACAGGGCCTGCAGGTCTGCTGCCCGGAAGAAATCGCCTTCGGCCAGGGCTGGATCAACGCCGAGCAACTGGAGGCTCTGGCCGCCCCGCTGATCAAGAACGGCTACGGCCAATACCTGCATAAACTGGCTGTACGAGGAGTGGTGCCGTGAAAGTAATTGAGACCAAACTGCCGGGCTGCGTGGTGATCGAGCCGGCGGTGTTCGGCGACGAGCGCGGCTTCTTCTTCGAGACCTGGAATGCCGAGCGTTTCGGCCAGCACGGTCTGCCGACCAAGTTCGTGCAGAGCAACGTCTCCACCTCGGCCAAGGGCGTGCTGCGCGGCCTGCATTACCAGTGGCCGCGGCCGCAGGGCAAGCTGGTCAGCGTGCTCGAAGGTGAGGTGTACGACGTGGCGGTGGATATCCGTCGCGGCTCGCCGACCTTCGGCCAGTGGGAAGCGGTGGTGCTGAGTGCGGAGAACAAGAAGCAGTTCTGGATCCCGGAAGGCTTCGCGCATGGCTTTGCGGTGCTGTCCGAGCGTGCGGTCTTCAGCTACCTGTGCACCGAGGTGTATCTGAAGGACTTCGATGCCGGCGTGCGCTGGAATGATGCCGACATCGCCGTGGACTGGCCGATCAGTGGCCCGACGCTGTCGGCCAAGGATGAGGCCGCGCCGTTCCTGAAGGACATCGCCGAAGACCGCCTGCCGGTCTACCAGCCGTGACGGTGCTGCTGTTTGGCGGCAATGGCCAGTTGGGCCGGGAACTGCAGCGCGCGCTGGCACCGCTGGGCACGATCGTAGCGACCACCCGTAGTGGCGCGCTGCCCGATGGCAGTGCCTGCGAAACGGCCGACTTCAACGAGCCCGCGTCGCTGGTTGCGCTGCTGGATCGCGTTCGTCCGGACGTGGTGGTCAATGCGGCCGCCTATACGGCGGTGGACCGCGCAGAAGAAGAGCGCGATGCGGCCTGGCGCGCCAACGCCGAAGCGCCGGGCGTCATCGCGCGCTGGTGCGCCGCTGCCGGTGTGCCGCTGGTGCATTACTCCACCGATTACGTGTTCGACGGGCAGGGCACCCGCCCGTACCGCGAAGACGATGCCACTGCGCCGCTGGGCGTGTACGGCGCCAGCAAGCTGGCCGGTGAAGAAGACATCCGCGCGGCCGGCGGCCGTCATCTGATCTTCCGCACCGCATGGGTGTATGCCTCGCATAGCGCCAACTTCCTGCGCACCATGCTGCGGGTGGGCGCTGACCGCGACGTACTGCGCGTGGTGGCCGACCAGATCGGCACGCCGACCCCGGCGGCGCTGATCGCCGATGTCACCGCGCAGGCCTTGCAGCATGCCGGTGGCCTGTCGGGCACCTGGCACCTGACCGCTGCGGGTGAAACCAGCTGGCATGGCTTTGCCGAGGCGATCTTTGCCGAGGCGGTGTCAGCCGGAAAGCTGGCGCGCGCGCCGAAGGTGGAAGCGATCACCACCGCCGACTACCCGACCCCGGCCAAGCGCCCGGCGTATTCGCACCTGGACGTCAGCAAGCTCGAGTCGGATTTCGGCATTGCGCTGCCCAGTTGGCAGGATGGTTTGAAGCAGGTGATCGCAGCGCTCTGAAGCTGCACTGCGGATCGCCCGCACCGCGTCAGCCATGCACGGCATGGCTCTACCGGACAATGAAAAACCCGGCCTTGGCCGGGTTTTTTTGTCTCTGCGGTGCCCATCGATCACGTACGACCGTAGGTATCCTCGAACCGCACGATATCGTCCTCGCCCAGGTAGCTGCCGGACTGCACTTCAATCAGCTCCAGCGGCAACTTGCCCGGGTTCTTCAACCGGTGCGTCACACCCAGCGGAATATAGGTGCTCTGGTTTTCGGTGAGCAGCAGCACTTCCTCGCCGCGGGTCACTTCAGCGGTACCGCTGACCACGATCCAGTGCTCGGCACGGTGGTGGTGCATCTGCAGGCTCAGCGTGGCACCGGGTTTGACGGTGATGCGCTTGACCTGGAAACGCTCGCCATGGTCGATCGAGTCGTAGGCCCCCCACGGGCGATACACCTTGCGGTGCCAGGTCGCTTCGGGACGGGCGTCGGCCTTCAGGCGCGCCACCACCTGCTTGATCTCCTGCATGCGGTCGCTCCTGCCGACCATCACCGCGTCATCGGTTTCGACCACGATCACATCATCCAGCCCGACCAGCGCAATCAGGCGCTCGCCGTAGGCATAGGTGTTGCGGCAGTCGATGGCGATCACATCGCCATGATGGGCGTTGCCGTCGCTGTCCTGCGCCGATACATCGCGCAGCGCGGTCCACGAGCCGACATCGTTCCAACCGGCATCCAGCGGCACCACCACCGCATCGGCGGTCTTTTCCATCACCGCGTAGTCGATGGAATCAGACGGCACCGCCGTGAATGCCTCTTTGCCCAGCCGGGTAAAGTCTGCATCGCGCCGTGCCTGTTCCCAGGCGGTGCGGCTGGCCGACAGCATGGCCGGATTGAATTTCTCCAGCTCGGCCAGGTAACGCGATGCCTTGAACAGGAACATGCCGCTGTTCCAGAAATACTCGCCCGAACCGACGTATTGCCGGGCGGTCTCGGCGTCGGGCTTCTCGACGAAGCGATCCACCGCGCGCACCTCGCCGCCCGAGGCGGCCTTGATGTAGCCATAGCCGGTTTCCGGCCCGGTCGGCACGATTCCGAAGGTGACCAGCTTGCCGTCGCGCGCGGCGGGCAGTGCACGCAGCACGGCGGCGCGGAAGGCCGCTTCATCGGCAATCACGTGGTCCGAGGGCAGCACCAGCAGCACCGCGTCCTCGCCGTCACGGGTGGCTTCCAGCGCCGCCACCGCGATCGCCGGGGCGGTGTTGCGGCCCACCGGCTCGAGCAGAATCGCCAGCGGCTGCACGCCCAGCTGCTGCAGCTGTTCGGCGGCCACGAAACGATGMTCTTCGTTGGCCACCACCAGCGGCGCGCGGCCGGCAATCGGTGCAACCCGCTGCCAGGTGGCCTGCAGCATCGTCAGGTCCCCGGCCAGGGCCAGGAACTGCTTGGGGTAGGCCTCGCGCGAGAGCGGCCACAGCCGGGTACCGGAGCCACCGGACAGGATGACGGGGAGCAGATCGTTCATCGGGGCGGTGCCTCAGGAGGCCGTGAGCAGCTGGGAGATTTCATCGGTGCGCTGCTGCAGCAGGGCGGCATCGCCACGCGTTTCGATGTTCAGGCGCAGCAGCGGTTCGGTGTTGGAGCTGCGCAGGTTGAAGCGCCACTGGCCGAAGTCGGCGCTGATGCCGTCGGTGTGGTCCAGTGCCGGCGACTGCGCGGCGTAATGGTCCATCACCCGGGCAACTGCGGCCTTGGCGTCGGCGACCTTGAAGTTGATCTCACCACTGCACGGGAACTTGGCCATGCGCGCTTCCACCAGATCGGCCAGCGAGCGGCCGGATTCGGAGACGAGCGCGGCAATCAGCAGCCACGGGATCATGCCCGAGTCGGCGTAGGCGAACTCGCGGAAATAATGGTGCGCGCTCATCTCACCGCCATACACGGCGTTTTCGCTGCGCATCTTTTCCTTGATGAAGGCGTGCCCGCTCTTGCACAGCACCGGCTGCCCGCCCGCGTCTTCGACCATCTCCACGGTGTTCCAAGTCAGGCGCGGGTCGTGCACGATCTTGCCGCCCGGCTGGCGTGCCAGGATCGCCTTGGCCAGCAGGCCGACCAGGTAATAGCCTTCAATGAAACGGCCGTTGTGGTCGAAGAAGAAGCAGCGGTCGAAGTCGCCGTCCCAGGCAATGCCGAAATCCGCACCGTGCTCGCGCACGGCCTGCGCGGTCAACGCACGGTTTTCCGGCAGCAGCGGATTGGGAATGCCGTTGGGGAAACTGCCATCGGGCTCGTGGCAGATGCGGATGAACTCGAACGGCAGGTGCGGGGCCAGCAGGTCGACGATCGGGCCGGCGCCACCGTTGCCAGCATTGACCACCAGCTTGAGCGGCTTGAGGGCGGTGCGATCGACGTAGCTGAGCAGATGGTCGATGTAAGCACTCTTGTCCGGATGCGTCTGCAGGCTGCCCGTGGCATCGACCGGCGCGGCGGTATCGGCTTCGACCGCGTCGGAGATCGCCAGGAGGCCGGTGTCCGAACTGATGGGACGGGCCTGCTCCTTGACCAGCTTCATCCCGTTGTAGTCCATCGGGTTGTGGCTGGCGGTGACCATCACCCCGCCGGCTGCCTTGAGGTGGTCGACCTGGAAATAGACCTCCTCGGTCCCGCACAGGCCGATGTCCAGCACGTCGCGCCCGGCGCCACGCAGGCCGGCAGCCAGCGCGTCCTGCAGGGCCGGGCTGGTCAGGCGGATGTCATGGCCGACCACCACGGTGCCGGGGGCGAGCTGCGCGTCCAGCGCCACGCCGATGCGGCGGGCCAGGTCTTCGTTCAGTTCGTCCGGCACGCGGCCGCGGATGTCGTATGCCTTGAATGCGGGGAGCGTCATGTATTCCAGTCCTTCTGACAGTCAGTGGATTAGTGTAGCCGCAGCCATGTATGGGAATCGTTTTCATGCCGGGCCGTGGGTGGACGCTTCTCCGGGCGGGCCGGGAATGCCCTGCGTACTCGCTACAATGCCCGCTTACATCAACGAGGTGAGGGCGTAGATGAGCAAGTCCCCAGACAATGCCGGACGGCGTGGCAAGCAGTACGCCAGCGCCGCCGAAGCCCTGGACGGTGTGGTCGCCGATGGCCAGACCCTGGCGGTCGGCGGGTTCGGCCTGTGCGGCATCCCCGAGGCGCTGATCGCCGCGTTGCGCGACACCGGGGTCAAGGGCCTGACCGTGATCTCCAACAATGCCGGGGTGGATGGCTTCGGCCTGGGCCAACTGCTGGAAACCCGGCAGATCCAGAAGATGATTTCGTCCTACGTGGGCGAGAACAAGGAATTCGAGCGTCAGTACCTGGCCGGTGAACTGCAGTTGGAGTTCAATCCGCAGGGCACCCTGGCCGAGCGCCTGCGCGCCGGCGGTGCGGGTATTCCGGCGTTCTTCACCGCCACCGGCTACGGCACGGTGGTGGCCGAGGGCAAGGAAATCCGCGAATTCGACGGCAAGCACTACGTGATGGAAACCGCGCTGCGTGCCGACGTCGCGCTGGTCAAGGCGTGGAAGGCCGACGCATCGGGCAACCTGGTATTCCGCAAGACCGCACGCAACTTCAACCCGGCCTGCGCGATGGCCGGCAAGCTGTGCATCGTCGAGGTCGAAGAGGTGGTGCCGGTCGGCAGCATCGACCCGGACCAGGTGCACCTGCCGGGCATCTACGTGCACCGCATCGTGCACAACCCGCATCCTGAAAAGCGAATCGAACAGCGCACCGTGCGTGCGGAGGGCAACTGACATGGCGTGGACCCGCGATGAAATGGCCGCGCGCGCCGCGCGTGAACTCACCGATGGCGCCTATGTGAACCTGGGCATCGGCCTGCCGACGCTGGTGGCCAACCACATCCCCGATGGCGTGGACGTGTGGCTGCAGTCCGAGWATGGGCTGCTTGGCATCGGCCCGTTCCCGACCGAGGCCGAGGTCGATGCCGACCTGATCAATGCCGGCAAGCAGACCGTGACCGCACGCCCGGGCGCGAGCTACTTCGGCAGCCACGACAGCTTCGCGATGATCCGCGGCGGGCACATCAACCTGGCCATCCTCGGCGCGATGCAGGTCACCGACAAGGGCGACCTGGCCAACTGGATGGTGCCGGGCAAGATGGTCAAGGGCATGGGCGGGGCGATGGATCTGGTCGCCGGCGTGCAGCGCGTGGTGGTGCTGATGGAGCACACCGCCAAGAACGGCGAGCACAAGATCCTGCCCGAGTGCACGCTGCCGCTGACCGGCGTGGGCGTGGTCGACCGCATCATCACCGACCTGGCCGTGTTCGACGTCACCGACGCCGGGCTGGTGCTGGTGGAGGCTGCACCGGRCGTGGGCGTGGATGAGCTGAAGGAAAAGACCGGCGTGGCGTTCGCTGCCGCCTGAGGGGGATGGCGCCGCCCCGGCCAGCCGGGGCGGCAGCTCACCCGCGCTTGGCGTAGGCGTATCGGCCTGCGTCCGATTCGCCCTTGCCAAGGCTGTCCAACGTAAAGCCGGCATGCATGCACACCGCACCCAGCAGGCGCTCGATTGCATGCGCCGCCGTACCGTCGATCTGTCCTTGCTCGGGTTCGAACATGCTGCGGTACAGGTGCGCGTCCAACAGCGGGCGCAGTGCCGCCAGCCGTACCCAGAACATGCTGCCAGCGCTGAAGGGCGCGTCCAGGGGCGCCACTGACAGGCCAAGCCTGGCCTGCAGGCGGACCAGTGCCGACGCGTTGCCACCGATGAAGTCGCGGACCGGCAGCAGGTGGCCTCGCGGTGCCAGCAGGCCCAGCGACGGGTCGTGGCCGAACGCCTCCACGGCCTGTGCGGCGTGGCCATCGAGCAGCAGCTGCCGCAGCATTTCATCGCGCCACTGCGCGCCTTGCTGCATGTGCGTGGAGCGCTTGGTATGCAGTTTGAGCACCACGTCCTCGCCCTGCCCGAGCAGCAGCTCGGCGACCTGGAGGAAGKGCAGGATGTCGCGGCCATGGTTGGGGTAGACCAGCACCTCCCCGCGCAGCTCGGCCTGCCGCAGCGCGGCATCCACCGCGCTGCGATGCTCCGGTGCGGTGGTGACGACCAGGCGGCACGCCAACGCGCTCGTCTTGAGCTGATCGAGAAGTGTCGCCAATTCCGGCATGTGCCAGGCGTGAATCACCACGCACGGTCGCGCCGTGGCCGTGCCGGCCGCCGGCGCCTGCAGCGCCTTCCGCGTCGCCTCCAGATACGCATGCCCCAGCCGTGCATCCGGCTCCAGCACTGCGCCTTCGGCCCACTCGTTCCAGGCGTTGATGAACACCAGGCGCTGGTTGGCCGGCGCGGCGGCCAGGCGCGTGTGCACGGTGGTCGACAGCCAATCGCCATACCCACGCGGCGAGGCGTGCAGGTAGACGCGGCCCTTGCCGGAGCGGCGCGCTTCGTTGTCCCAGCCCGGGTTGACCCCGGGGTATAGCGTGTAGGACGGCAGCGGTCGTGCGGCGATCTCAGCTGCCAGTTCGCGCCAGTCGCGCACGTCGCCGTGGAACTCGGGATTGATCAGGAACTGGTCGGCGGTGAGCGAGCGCGGGTTGCTCATGTTCGGCGGAAACTCGACCGCGGCGTCGAAGCCGATGTCGCGCGGATCCGGACGCTCGAAGCCCTGCACATAGGCCAGGTGGATCTCGCCGATGCCGTTGTCCAGGCACCACTGCCGCCAGCGCTGGGCGGTGGCGCGTGCATCGGGCAGCAGGTGCGGGCGGTAGACCAGCAGCATCGGCTTGCCGTCCACCTTCAAGGCGCGGCGATCGCGCAGGTAGTCGGCGACGTGGGCGATGAAGGCCAGGTCGTCCTCGGCACTGTGCTGCTGGCCGATCAGGATGTCTTCGTCGCGGCCGTCCCAGCGCCGTGCCCAGTTTTCATTGGCCCAGCACAGGCAGAACGGCAGGTCGATGCTGTCGTCGGCCAGCCACTGGCGCAGCGGCGCCTCCATCAACGTGGTGCCGCTGAACCAGTAGTAATAGAAGCAGAACGCGCCGATGCCGTATTCGCGGGCCAACTGCGCCTGGTCGCGCATCACCTGCGGGTTGCGCAGGTCGTAGAAGCCCAGGTCGGCGGGCAGTCGCGGTTGGATGTGGCCCTCAAACTGAGGCAGGGCGCGGGTGACGTTGCGCCACTCGGTAAAGCCCTTGCCCCACCACGCATCGTTCTCGGTGAACGGGTGGAACTGCGGCAGGTAGAACGCCACCAGCGTGGCGGGCAGCTGCTCGGGCAGGGCATCGGCGCGATGCGGCACGTAACCGATCGCGGCTTCATCGGCGCGCGACAGGGGGCGATGGACGGCCGCAGGCGCGGCATCAACACGGCCGCGTGGCGGTGGCGGCACCCAGTCGCCATGGTCGCGCAGGAAGCGCGCGCGGAGTCGATCACGCTGCCCGTCGGACAGCGGCAGTGCGCGGAATCCGGCGCGCAGCGCCACGAAGACCGCCTGACGCAGCCTGGCCTTGAGCGTGGTCACGCGCAACGGGCCTGGACCCAAGGGAAAACGACAGCAGGCATGCAGGCTCCAACACTATAACGGGTGGGCCATTCTCGGGCTTTGCCCGCGCACCGGCAAATGCGGGCGTGCTAGCGTTCGCCGATGGATCTCCACCTTCCCGACGCCCAGGTCCACTGGCACCGCCACTGGCTCCCCGCCACCGACGCCGACGCCCTGCAGCGCACCCTGCGCGAGGACGTGCCGTGGGAGGTCCACCGCATCCGCATGTTCGGGCGCCAGGTCGATTCGCCGCGGCTGAGCTGCTGGATGGGCGACCCGGCCGCGCGCTATCGCTATTCGGGCACCGACTTCGTGCCAGCGCCGTGGCATCCGGCGTTGCTGCCGCTGCGCGAGCGGCTGGCCGCGTTCTGCGGCACGCCCTTCAACAGCGTGCTGCTCAACCGCTACCGCGATGGCGACGATGGCATGGGCTGGCACAGTGACAACGAGCCCGAACTCGGGCCGACGCCCCTGATCGCCTCACTGAGCCTGGGCGCCGAGCGTCGCTTCCTGCTGCGGCGGCGCGAGGACCATGCGCGCAAGGCCGAGGTGACGCTGGGGCACGGCGACGTGCTGCTGATGGGCGGGCAGACCCAACGCCATTACCAGCATGCCCTGCTGAAAAGCGCGCGGCCGCTGGCCGAGCGCATCAACCTTACTTTCCGCTGGATTGACGCAGCCGGGCCGGCATGACCTGCGCCTGCTGGTAGTCGGCCTGGCCGGTTACCAGCGTCCAGCCGACCAGCTCGGTGGTCAGGGTCTGCAGGCTCTGCTCGAACGCACGGGCGACATCGGCGGTGGCGGTGCTCGGCACCGGCTGTTCCTGGCGGAACGTGCGGTCGGACACCACCCGCTGGTCGACCACGTGGATCAGTTTGGCGTTGACCTCGATCAGCGCGGCAGGCGTGGCCTGGCCGCGGTAATCGGCCTCGAAACGACGTACGTCCAGGGCCAGCTTGTAGTCGGCGCGGATGCCGGTGGTGGCGCGGGCGACGCCGGCGATGCGGCCGGAATCCTCGAAACCGCGCACCAGCGCGTCATCGAGCATGTCGGTGGCCGGCTGCGCCCAGCTCACCCCCTTGTACACCTCCAGCTCGGACGGCGAGGGGCGTACGTTGATGCGCGGGCTGTCGACCACGCGCGCGGCACTGGGCTTGACCACGATCAGCTGCCAGTCGACCTTCGGCCAGCCGGGATCGGCCTGGATGCGCACGATCGGCGAATAGATGGTCACCGCGCTGCGTTCGTTGCTGCCCAGCAGCGAGCAGCCACCCAGGGCGGCGATCAGGGCGACCGGCAGGAGGAATCGGGGAAGGGTCGGGCGGCTCATTTGGGTTCGAACTCCTTGGGCGCGTCACGGCCCAGCAGATAGCGTGCCGGGTTGTTGTCGAGGCGGTCGCTGACCCGGCGCAGGTCGCGGATCAGCCCGCGCAGCTCGGTCAGGGTCGGGCCCAGCTGAGCCAGGCCGTCATTGGCGAAGCTGTTGATCGCCGCGCGGTTCTCGCCGAGGATCGAATCGGCGTTGCCAGCGGCAGAATCCAGCTTGGACAGGGTGGTTTCCAGCTTGTCCAGGATCGGCGGCAGCTGCTGCACCAGGTTCTTGTCCAGGCGCCGTATGGTGCCGTTGGTGCTTTTCAGGGTGACATCCAGGCTGCGCGCGGCATCGCGCGCGCTGAGCAGCAGCGCCTGGGTGCCCTGGTCGCGGTCGGCCAGGCCGCCGCTGATGGTCTCAAGGTTGGCCAACGTGGCGTTGATGCTGGCCACGTTGCGGTCGCTGAGCACCTGGTCCATGCGCTCGACGATGCGGTTGGCCACGTCGGTGATGTTCTGCAGCGCCGACGGGGTGGTCGGGATGATCGGGGCCGGGTCCTTGTTCACCGCGGTCAGCGCGGCGGACTGGGGCGTGCCGCCGCTGAGCTGGATGATCGACGGCCCGGTCAGGCTGGTGATGGCCAGCTTGGCGCGGGTGTCGGTCTTGACCGGGGTATTGGAGTTCAGGCGGATCCGCGCGACCACCTGGCGCGGATCGTCCGGCACCAGGTTCAGTTCGGTGATCGAGCCGACCGCGATGCCGTTGTACTGCACCGGGCTGCCGACCGACAGCCCGGTGACCGCCTCGCGGAACACCACCCGGTACTCGGTCCAGGTGCGGTCGGAGGAGTACTTGGCGGCCCACAGGCCGAAGGCCAGCAGCGCCAGTCCCACCACCAGGGTGAACGCGCCGATCAGGACGTAATTGGCTTTGGTTTCCATGGCTTACTCGCTCTCGTGCTTTGCATCGCGCGCAGCGCGCGCGCGTGGTCCGTGGAAATATTCCTGGATCCACGGGTGGTCCAGTTGTTCGATCTCGTGCAACGGGGCATTGGCGATCACCTTCTGGTCGGCCAGCACCGCCACCCGGTCACAGATCGCATACAGCGTGTCCAGATCGTGTGTGATCAGCAGCACGGTCAGCCCCAGCGCTTCCTGCAGGGTCTTGATCAGCCGGTCGAAGGCGGCCGCGCCAATCGGGTCCAGGCCGGCGGTGGGCTCGTCCAGGAACAGCAGCGGCGGGTCCAGCGCCAGCGCACGGGCCAGGCCGGCGCGCTTGCGCATGCCGCCGGACAGCTGCGAGGGCAGCTTGTTGATCGCATCGGCGGGCAGCCCGGCCAGTTTCACCTTGAGCAGGGCCAGCTCGTAATGCCAGCGCTCGGGCAGTTCGCGATGGTGTTCCTTCAACGGCACCTGCACGTTCTCGCCCACTGTCAGCGAGGAGAACAGCGCGCCATCCTGGAACAGCACGCCGGTGTTGCGTTCGATATGCAGGCGGTTGTCCGGATTGTCCGAGCGCGCGTCCACGCCCAGCACCTCGATCTGGCCCGCATCGGGAACGCGCAGGCCCAGGATGCTGCGCATCAGCACCGACTTGCCGGTACCCGAGCCACCGACCACGCCGAGAATTTCGCCGCGACGCACGTCCAGGTCGAGGTTGTCATGCACGGTCTGCGCGCCGAAGCGGTTGGTCAGCCCGCGCACGCGGATGGCCAGACCCGCATCGTCGCCGGTGGTGTCGTCGGTAGTGGCCAGGGCGGCGGTATCGGTGGCCATCGCTTACCAGCCCATCTTCATGAACCACAACGCGGCGAACGCGTCGAGGATGATCACCAGCGAAATGGCCTGCACCACGCTGGAGGTGGTGCGCTCACCGACCGACTGCGCGGTGCCTTCGACCTTCAGGCCTTCCAGGCAGCCGATCAGGCCGATCACCAGTGCGAACACCGGCGCCTTGGACAGCCCCACCAGCATGTTGCGCACTTCCATGGTCTCGTGCATCCGCGCGATGTACATCTGCGGTGGGAT
Source organism: Stenotrophomonas sp. P5_A8 (assembly GCF_056400545.1). Taxonomy (NCBI): domain Bacteria; kingdom Pseudomonadati; phylum Pseudomonadota; class Gammaproteobacteria; order Lysobacterales; family Lysobacteraceae; genus Stenotrophomonas; species Stenotrophomonas sp. P5_A8. The sequence continues at coordinate 15,439 of NZ_JBFULB010000050.1, forward strand.
ACCCAGGTCGAACGCACCCACGGTGATGCCACCGGCCAGGCCGGCCACCATCGCAATGAAGGTCAGCAGCGGCAGGGTGATCAACAGCGCAACCAGGCGCGGCAGCACCAGCAGGTCGATCGGGTCCAGGCCGAGGGTGCGCATCGCGTCGATTTCCTCGCGCGCCTTCATCGCACCGATCTGCGCGGTGAAGGCGCTGGCGGTGCGCCCGGCCAGCACGATGGCGGTCAGCAGCACGGCGAACTCGCGCAGGAAGGCGATGTTGACCAGCTCAACTACATAAATTTCCGCGCCGAAGTCGCGCAGGATGGTCGAGCCGAGGAAGGCGATCACCGCACCGACCAGATACGACAGCAGCGCCACCAGCGGCACCGCGTCCAGTCCGACCTGTTCCATCTGCGCCACCGTGGCGGTGAGACGGAAACGGCGCGGTTCCTTGATCAGGCGCGCGCCCTTGACCAGGTTCTCGCCGAGGAAACTGGCCAGCGCCACGATGTTGTGGCCCATCCCATGCACGCTGACGCCCAACCGCTCGAGCGCGGCCAGTACGCCGAAATCGCGTTTGGCGCGCGGACGGTCATCGGCGACTTCTTCGATGGTGGAGACCAGTGCGCGGTGTTCGTCGCGGAAGCTGACCGCATGCTCGCCAAGGTCGGCGCGACGGGCCACCCGCAGCAATTGCAATACCCCGGCGGAGTCGAGCACGGTGATGCCACTGGCATCGATGCCGGTCAGCCCGTCGGGAATGCCGCGCAGCACTTCGGCCGCGTCCAGCGCGGTGTGCAGGGTCCAGTGGCCGGAGAGCCGGACAAGTCCGGGATCCTGCGCGTCCTGTTCGAGATGGGGGGCTTGGCTTGGCGTCATGGGGCGTCCTGCGCGCAGCATACCTTGTCCGTGTCCACACCAAGTGTGTGCGCTGCGACATGATTGTTCAGCCGGGGCGGCCTTCGGGTAATACTACGAAGCATGTCTGCCGATACCGCCCCCCTTCCCACCCCCCAGGCCACCTATGCGCAGCGCGTTGCGTTCGTGTGCGAGATGGCCGGGCGCCTGCACAGTTACGGCACCACCGCGCAGCGGCTGGAGGCAGCGGTGGTCGCGCTGGCGCAGCGGCTGGACCTGGACTGCGAGCCGTGGTCGAACCCGACCGGGCTGATCCTGAGTTTCAGCGATCCGACCAAGGCGATCGGTTCATCGGATATCACCCGCGTGATCCGCCTGGCGCCAGGTGAAAACGACCTGCATAAACTCAGCATCGCCGACCAGATCACCGATGCGGTGGCCAACGGCACCATGAGCATTGCCCAGGGCCATACGGCGTTGCGGCCGCTGGACAAGGATCCGGGCCGGCGCGGCAAGATCCGCATGATCCTGTCCTACAGCCTGGGCGCGGCTGGCGTGGCCGGGCTGTGGAAACTGCCGTGGCTGGATATCGCCACGGCCGGGATGATCGGGCTGCTGATCGGGGTCATGACGCTGTATACCGATCGGCGCCCGGCCAGCCGCGAGGCCAGCGAGGCGCTGGCGGCACTGGTGGCCGGTACGGTGGCGGCGCTGGTGGCCTCGTTCCTGGGGCCACTGAATCTCAATACGGTCATCATCGCCTCGCTGGTGGTGATGCTGCCGGGGATGTCGCTGACCAATGCGGTCAATGAGCTGGCGAGCCAGCACTGGGTGTCGGGAACGGCGCGGTTTGCCGGGGCGATCACCACGATCCTGAAACTGACGGTGGGCGCGGTGATCGCGGTGACGCTGTCGGGGATCATCGGGCTGGAGCCGCACGTGCGGGCGTCGCGGCCGCAGGCCGACTGGGTGGAATGGAGCGCGTTGCTGGTGGCCGCGTTCGCCTTTGCGATGCTGTTCAAGGCCAATCGCCGCGATTATCCCTGGGTGATGGCGGCCTCGGTGGCCGGGTACGCGATTTCGAAATTCGCCGGTCAGGCGTGGGGGCTGCCGGCCGGCATTTTCATGTCGGCGATGCTGATGACCGCGGCGGGCAATCTGTTCGGTCGTCTGGCACAGCGCCCGGGCGCGATCATCCGCCTGCCGGGCATCATCATGCTGGTGCCCGGCAGCACCAGTCTGCGCGGGGTGCTCACGCTCGTGCAGCAGCAGGACATGAGTGCCGGCCAGACGGTGTTGATGACCGTGCTCAACGTGGTGATGGCGCTGGTGGCCGGGTTGCTGTTTGGCAATCTGTTGATTCCGGCGCGGAAGAATCTCTGAGGGGTAGTGGCGTTTGGCGTTTCTTGCAGAAGCGTCAGAGCGCAGTGCCGCTTGTCCCTTGGCTGGGCGGGGATGTGCAGGTTCGCCGGACGCGCCGTCAACCCATCCATGGGGGCTCGTGTACGGCATCCCTGCCGTACAC